>JBAXXY010000234.1:0-3398 GCA_037127655.1 Lentisphaerota bacterium | reverse complement strand
CTTTCATTTTTTTTATTTCTCCTAGAATACTCTCTTTTTGACCGGAAAACTTTCTCTATAGGCGCATATGGTTTCCTTACCTTTAAAGCAAACCTGTTGATCTTTGATACCGTTTTTTCGGTTTTAAATTTATAAATCTCCATAGTTCCTATCCTTTAATCACACCTATCGGATACAACTTGATGATAGGTTCAATCAGATCCAGTTCAGAGCTGATTACATCTTCAATGTTCTTGTAAGCCAATGGAGCTTCACTGAGGTCATATTTACCATCAGTATTAGTTTTCCATTTAACCTTCACTTTGCTCCATCTGTCAAAAACGATTCCTTCCATAGCTTTATCACATTCTTCCATAGTCAGCCTGTCGGTGGCCTGTTGTCTGCCAAGACATCTACCTGCACCATGCGAACAAGACATGAAGGATTCAGTGTTTCCTTTACCTTTCACAATATAGGAAGGAGTTCCCATGCTTCCCGGGATGATACCGATTTCATCAGTCTTTGCAGAGGTCGCTCCTTTTCTGTGAATCCATACATCTTTTCCGAAGTGATTCTCCATAACGGCGTAATTGTGATGAATATTCACTTCTCTCAAGAAATTCACTTTTCCTTTTACAAAGTCATACAGTTTCTCTTTAAAGACTTTCATCATTCTCTGTCTGTTCTCCAGCGCATAATCCAAGGCAAAATTCATATCTCTTATGTAGTTCTGGCCTTCCTCGGTATCGGCAGTCAAAAATGCCAAATGCCTGTTAGGTATCTGTGCTTTTTCTCTTTCATTTATCTTCTGTGCCATCTGCCCATAATGTTTAGCTACTTTTTGTCCAAGGTTTCTGGAACCAGAGTGAATCATCAGAAATATCTTTCCTTCCTGGCTCTTCTGAATTTCGATAAAGTGATTGCCACCGCCTAAACTTCCAAGATTCGCTCTGTCAAGTCTGTCAGGCCATGCAGTTTCAGTATTGTTATCTATGTGCTTCTCAAAACCATCCCATTTCTGAATGTTCTTGTGGGCGTGTCCCTCTCCCATTGGAATAACAGCTTTCACCTGATCAAGAAGCTCTCTTCTCTTCTTCATTTCAGTGAAAAGTTCCCAGTTCAGATCAGTTTCAACGGAGATCATTCCGCATCCAATATCAACGCCGACTGCATTAGGTATTACCGCATTCTTGCAGGCTATAACTCCGCCAATGGGCATACCGTAACCTACATGACAGTCAGGCATCAAAGCTACATGATCTACAATAACAGGATGTACTGCAAGATTGTCCGCCTGCTGCATTGCTAATTCATCCACATCAGAACACCAGGACTTGATTGGTATCTTGCCTTCTTCGTTTTCATATCTAATCCATTTCATAATTCCACCAACACTATTTTCATAAATTTAATCTTTAGTTTTGTACCATTCTTCAGGACTGTTTATTGTAAACGGATAATCACCAACTTTAACACTATCACAAAAGCATGATATATGATTACTTAATTCAGGATGCCTGTCAGTAAGGTTATCCTTGATTATTGAAAGTGTTTCATTCAAGTCTTCTTCATCAAAATCATAAAAGTGGCCTCTATTAAGGCAGCTTTCATCTTTTTCGTCTAGTAGAGTTTTGTATTTTCCTATCGATTCAAAAATTACCGAACAAATCTTATCTGACTGCAGTTTATCAAGATCAATAAATTCTTTTCCTATTTCAAGTATCATGTCGTTAATATCTTTATCCCTGAATTGATATCGCCTATCAAAAATTATTATTGGGTAATCTCCATATGTATCTACCAAATAGGCATGCTTTTCTAATATCTCTTTTAATTTCATGTGTATCTCCATTTGTGCCTTTTTCTAAAATTCTATACTCTAGACTAGGTCATATCGCGTCTTAGCTTGCTTTTTTTATTGGATATTTAAGAATTTTGTCCGATTCTTTTCTCGATTTTACTGCTTCCAGGAGTTCAAATTCTCTGAGGAACTCCTTTGTTTCAGGTCAGAGCTCATGAGAAGGAGTATAATCCCAGACGATTACCAGCATTGAATCATCCTGAAATACGCACTGCCCTTTCTTAATGGTTGTTTCTTTGCCGTACTGATTTTTATAATTCATTTTATTCTCCTTCTTCCAAATAAGGTTTAGAAATGGCTCCGATGCCTGGATTCGAACCGGGACGAACAGATTAACAGTCTGTCATGCTACCGTTACATCACATCGGAGTGTACCCGGCCTAAAATAGGCCGGCAATTTTATTTAAAAGTTGTTTGTTGTCACCAATGTTCAGGCTGAAATTGGACTTCTCCGCAATCTTGATGAGGGTTTCAAGTTCCTTCATCTTCATGAGAGTTGGGTTGTCCTCATACAGCTTAGCAGTATTGACCTGGCTTCTTGCAGCTGCGGTTTCCTCTCTTCTGGAGATCAAGTTTGCTTCGGCAGCTTTCTTAGCTTCAGTAACTTTATTAAGAAGCATCTTCATGTCGCCAGGAAGAATAATATCCTTAATACCGAGCTTATTTACTTTTACTCCATAGTTTTCAGCTTCCTTAACAATGATGTTTCTAAGCTCTCCGCTTAGAGTTACCCTGTCCTTGAGAAGTTGATCAAGTTCTTTCGTTGCTACAATTTCTCTTAAAGCGATCTGAGCATCCCTGTAAAGTACCTGAGTCGTATCCTCAGCAGTTTCAAAAGCCTTAACTGCATCAGTAACTCTAAATCCCAGAACAGCATTTAGTCTGATGGAAACTTTGTCAGAAGTCATAATTTCCTGACCGGAAATATCGATATATTGTTCCTTTCCATTGATCTTATAGACTTTGGCCTGTCCGATATGCTTCCAGAAATAGTAAGTACCCTGTTTGAGAGAGCCTCCGAATTCTCCATTGATGTATAAGAGACCTGAATACCCGGTATCAACTTCGATTTCTTTGATAAACTGAGCAGCATCTTCAAGTTTCATGATCGCATCAATATTTGGATGAATGATCTGGCTTTTCTGCGTATCAAGTACCTCTATTTCAATCTTTCTGCTTTCTTTCCAATATGCATAAGTGTCAGGTTTCAGAAGTCTCCTATAGATCCCGTCAATCTTAAGAAGCGCTATTTGCTTTTCCTGAACGCTGAAAACTTCAAGGTGCTCTTTCAATGCATCATGCTTGATCAGCTCTTTCTTTGCTTCATGGTTGAACCAGAAAGAGGAAGTATTGAGCTTCTGAACATCTATATTTACAAAAGGATTGAAGAGTGTGTATTCACCGCTGGACAATACGGAGTCCAGTTTTCCATTTTTGAAAACTAATCCTTTTTCCTGTAATCCGATTTTGATTCTTCTGATACTCATTTCTGTTACCTCTTGTTGTTAAAAGCTTCGGAAAAACTATTACTATGTTCGCCGCACTTCCGAAGGGGAAT
>JBAXXY010000233.1:0-3442 GCA_037127655.1 Lentisphaerota bacterium | reverse complement strand
GTTGATGTGCAGCATGGGTTTCTAGAGAAAGGCAGTATTTGCCTTAAGCCTCTAACTATGAAACAAGTTGCTGATAAAATAGGTATGCACGAAACTACTGTTAGTCGTGCAGTCGCCAATAAGTTTGCAAAAACTCCGCAAGGTGTAATAGCTTTGAAATATTTCTTTTCTGCAGGGTTTCAGTCTTCAGATGGAGATATGATATCAAGTCGTGGAGTCATGGAAAAGATCAGAAATATCATAGATGAAGAAAATAAAAATTCTCCATGTTCCGACGATGATATTGCTAAAATACTTAATGAAGAAGGAATTCCTGTAGCAAGAAGAACTGTCGCTAAATATCGCGAAGAGCTTGGTATCCTACCATCACGAATGAGAAAAGAAATAGACTAATCATGTTGGATTTTTGCCTGTTGCCCGACAATAAATTCCTGCGGAAGATTTTTATTTTAGCAATGTTTTTTGCTATATATTTAGTTGCTTTTTTAACAAGAAGTTATGACTGCGCAAGAGAATCTTTGAAATACCAGGAATTTATGCCTTTTACCCTGGAGTGCGCAATGATGTACTCATACAGCTGGGATATTGCCAAAGATGGAAGATTGGCTAAATATGATAAGTCTTTGGTTGGGCAAAAAGAAGTTTCCACTGATTCTCAGATGTCTATAAGCTTGGAATATTTTCTTGGCTATGGATATAGAGTAAAAGAGTTTTTTTCTTCTTTTAAAAAAAATACTGAAGGCAGTTTCTGCGCCAATAATTCAGACTACGACATAAATACTGACTTTGTTAGCTGGATTAGAGTTCAGTTAAGGTTATGGATAAGTCTGTCAGCAGGTTTGATTTTTATTTGGCTTCTTCTCCTTAATTCCTCGCTACTTTTTTCTATTTTTGGAGGATTACTTTTTGCCGTAGCTCCTGCGGCAATTGCCAGAGCTACAGGGCAGGACATTATAAGAGAAAATTTTGCCATTGCATTAATTCTCTTTACTTTTGTATCTTACTATTGGTATGTGCTTAGAAATCCCAAAAAAGTTAAACTCCTTTTGCTTTTTTTAGGAGTGGCATTAGCGCTTGTCTCGTGGGATATGACTCAGCTTTGTTTTTCATTATGGGGGATATATGAGCTTATTATTGCAATTTTCAGCAAGTGTAGCAGTGCCCTAAAGTTTAGGGCATGGGTAGTTGTTTTTATAGCATGCATTATTTGCGGATTATTTAATCCATATTTGTTCTCACACAACTTAATTTATTCTCCATTAGTGGTTGTAGTAATTCCTTCACTATTGATTGCGCTAGGGTTTAGAAACAAGAGACCTTTTGCCAGAATAGCCTTATCTTTTGCGGCGCTTGTCGTTTTATTGCTCTTATGGTTTATGGTTATTAAGAATTTGGGCTTTAGTGGAAACTATTCTCATTTTTATACTCTGCTTCTGGCTAAAATTAAATTTGCCAATGTTCAGCCCATTGACCCGTCACTATTGGATTTTGATTCTAGAATCCTATGGACTCCGGCTCTGCATTCAGCGACAAAATCTATATATTGGAACCTTTTTCATTTTGGAATGGTAGTTTTTGCTATCCTAGCTCTGATCGTGTTGACTTTCCGAAAGGTAAGAAATCGCCTCAATTCTTCATTGCTAATGCCTATAGTTTTCGCTGTATTCTTTTTTATGCTTTTTACTTTTATGGTTAGATTTCATGCTTTGGCGATTCCTTTTATTTGTATATCAATAATTGTTTTTGCAGAAGTATTTTGCAGGGCATTTGGCAAAAGTTTTATTAGATGGATTCTATTACTTATTCTATTAGGACTGACTACATCTGATTTTTTCTATTTTATGAATATGGAAAGGGTATATAATGATGACTGCAAATCTCAGCTTGCCCTGATTAGAGAACTAAACTCTTTTTCAGTTAAAAATAAGATTATTCTTTCGGATTTTACCTTGTCGCCGATGTTGAAAGCTTATTGTGGAGCAAGAATAGTCCTTCAGCCCAAATTTGAGATGAAAGGCGCTAGAGATGCTGTGGAAGAATATTTGAATCTTATGTATCATGGCACTGAATACGGATTCATGGAGTTTTGTAAGAGATATACAGTAGAATACTTCATATTTGACAAAGGAATGATGAATGGAGAAATAAAGGAAAAATTTCTGCATCCATGGAGTACAAGATATATAGCTAATGCAGAGATTATAAAGAAAACAGCTCCGGTTTATCTTTTCTCCAATAGACCAGAAACTCTAACTTACTTTTACCAGCTTGATGGTCAGGAAAGTTCAAGCCAGAATAGATTTGTTATTTTTAAGGCTATATACCCAAAAGACATTATAGCAGCTGATTCTCTTTATTTTGAAGCGGAAAACGCTAATAATAGTGATGCAGTAAGACTCATAAATAAGGCCTTTGAATTAAATCCGGCTTCGCCTGAGATAAGATATTTATACTACACTTTAAATAAAAATAACTGGCCTAAGCTGTATTAGCCAGTATATCATCTGACAACTGTCGTAAATTATGCTGATTGTCCGATGTGACTATTATCATACCCAATTATTTTAGATTTTACAATAGGTATGGTATCTATAAAAGTATGGTGGACCCCGAAAACAGGACAAAAATATATATTGAATAAGGTGTGATCCGAAATAAGTTAAAAATCAAAAATGAGGATTACACAATGGGAAAGACAAGAAGAAGGTTTAGCAAGGAATTCAAGGCACAGGTGGCGATAGAGGCTCTTAAAGAACAAAAGACTTTGGGGCAAATATCGACTGAATATAGAGTTCAAAACACCTCATTTTTAGTATAGCAAGATAGATGTACTGCTAAATATGAGGCTAAAGTGTTTGAGCGGAAACATCGCTTAAAATCTTAAAAAAGAGAGAATAGTTAATTCCGTGCAATTAGAGCGATGTTTTTCTTCCCCCATATCCTGAACATGGAAAGGGAAGAAAAAATGTAACAGAGTGGCTCCTATGAGGTTAGTTTTTCCTGGTGTCCCAAACTATAATTAGTTCCAAAGTAGGGTTTGGGTAGGTTGAGGAGGTTGGATTAACAAACACATTAGCGCGTGCATTTTTATTGAATAAATTAGCTTCTCGTATTAGGTCTTTAGATTAGGTTTTTATTTTCTGTTGTAAAGTAGCCTATGAGCCTTATTGAAATATCAGGAGATGGGTTTTATGTTAGTTCTGTTCTTTGAATATATTTAATAGTAGTAGCTTTTGGAATTCCTGGGATTTTTTGAATCTAGGTATTCAGACAGGTAATAATATTTAATAAATAAATAAAATATTAGCATAAGTTACTCAGCATCAATTATCGGGATGTAGCGCAGCCTGGTTAGCGCGTTTGACTGGGGGTCAAAAGGTCGAGAGTTCGAATCTCTCCATCCCGACCATTTATTCACCCTAATTTAGCCTCAAAATAGCTT
>JBAXXY010000232.1:0-3450 GCA_037127655.1 Lentisphaerota bacterium | reverse complement strand
CAGAACAGACCGTATCTGTAAATACAATCAATTACTCAGAATCGAAGAAGAACTCTTTGATGTAGCTATTTACGGCTGATTTTTAGTTCAAAGTTCAAGAATAAAAAGGAGAGGTTAGCCTCTCCTTTTTTTATGGTTCGCCCAGCGGGCGGATACTTATTTGGATGGAGTGCAGTGTTTTCTCAAGGCGTATATGACTGTGAAGGAGCATAGGCAGATCAAGGCGATCAATCCCCAAATTTGTGAAGAGCTAGTTTCTAGCCATTTTTCATTTGAAAGATTTATGTTGAAAATTTGAAGGACAGCGGTAAAGATTCCCGCTATTGCACCTCCTGCGATAAGCCCTGAAGAGATGACTATTCCCTTTTGTTTTCTAACAACTTTAATCTTTTCATCTTTAGAGGAGGACTCAACTATCCAGGCAAGGAAACCGCCGATAACAAAAGGCGTAGCCAGACTCATCGGCAGATACATCCCCATAGCAAAAGGCAGAGCCGATACTCCGCAGAAAGTTATAGATATAGAAATAAAAGCTCCGACTATGTAGAGAATCCATGGAGTAGCCTGGCCTTGTATCAGAGGCTGTAAGACGCTTGCCATTGCATTTCCCTGTGGAGCAGGAAGAGCGTTCGGGCCGGTAAAACCGTATGCTTTATTTAGAATCATAAAAGCGAAGATTATTATCGGGCTGGTTACTATTACAGCCACGATACCCCAGACTTCGAGTTTTTTTGGCGTACAGCCGATAAGATATCCGACTTTGTAGGCTCCTGCGACATATCCGGCTTGACCAAGCATCGAGCAGACGATAGCGGCCACTATCAGAATCATTATGGCGGCAAAAGTCCCGCTTACTCCAATTGAGGAAAATATTACCGCGCTGACTATCAGCATAAGTATCGTCATGCCTGAGACGGGTTCGATATTTGTATATGCTATTGATATTGCTGCAACTATCGAGAAAAGGCAGCTAAATATTACAACCATTCCTATCGAAATCCCTGTAAGCATAATGCTTTGATGAGCGACTCTGAAATAAATAAAGATGCCTATAAGGATTATATTTATTATGATTGCCAGAAAAACAGTTTTCATCGAAAGATCAAGGTCAGTTCTTTTTGTGGAGGAAGCATGAATGGATTTGTGACTAATAATATCTCCGACTGCCTGAAACATTGCTCGCCAGATGACATTAAGCATTTTCAGGAGACCTATAATTCCGCCTGTAGCCAAAGCACCCACGCCGATAAATTTAACATAATGAGAATATATGAATTCAGGTGTCTGAGGCATAAATCCTATCTGGTTCCCTGAAATAAGAACTGAGATTAATGGTATGCATACAAATCCGCCGAAGATCGAACCTGCGGCTATTATTGCCGAATATCTCAATCCTGTTAAGTATCCGATACCTAAGAAAGCGGCGCTCACATCCACGCTGAACACCATTTTATACTTGTCAGCTACTGCTTTGCCCCAATCAAAAGCTCTTGTAGTAAAAACTTCGTTCCACCAACCTACAGCTCCTGTGACAAAATCGTAAATGAACCCGATTATCCCGCCGAATAACATTACTTTGGCAGAAGAGCTTTCGCCAGAGACAAGTATTTCAGATGTGGCTACGCTTCCGGGGAATGGATATTTACCGTGCATATCCTGAACGAAATATTTACGGAAAATTATCGACACAAGCGTCCCAAGTACGCCGCCCAATATAAGAGTGAACAAAAGATCCCAATACGAAACATCAAATTTAAGTATGATAAAAGCCGGGAAAAGGAATGTGCCTGTAGCCATTACTGCCGAAGCAGTGTAGGGGATATATGCCATCATGTAATTTTCGCCGTACGCATCAGGCCTCTTCAGGTACATGGCAAGCCCGACAGCTATGATTGCAACAGGGGTGTCTGCCGATATACCAAGCCCGAGTTTCAATGCAAGATACATCAATGCGAAAGTGAAGATTATCGCAAAGATGAAACCCATAATTAAACTGTAGGCTGTAGCTTCTCTATAGGTTTTGTCAGGGGAAAGGACTGGAATATAGACTTCATCTTTTTTGAGTTCGCGATATGCGTTTTCGGCCAATTTGCTCATCTTGTTGTTCTCCCGCTTTAGTATTGGAATCTAAATTACTTTTCAGAATCAGTATATGTTTCTTTAATAAAGAAAATGGTCACAACTAAGCTTACTACAAAGATTATAGGGATTGCCATAAGAGCGTATCTATAGTCGGAAATTGAGTAGTTAACTGCATTTGTCGATGTTTGGACAGCTGAACTATTGAAGCATTTCAATAGGAATCCGATTAGAGGCTGGAAAACAAGACCGCTTCCTACTACTGCCATATTGACTAATCCAATTCCTGTGCCGATGAGTTTTTTATCAGTGACATCTTTCATAACGGCGAATATCAGAGACTGCCCTGAAGCAGAGATACCGAAAAGGATAAGAGCTATGTATAGAAAAAATTCATTAATTTGAAAGTATATTAGCAACACGCTGATAACCAATCCTAAAATTGAACCTGCTTTCAAAGGGAATAAACGGTTTTTGATTTTCTCTGACCACCATCCGAAAAGCGGACTTCCTATGGCTACTCCTATCCATATTAATGAGCAAAGAAAAGATGCTTGTTCCACGCTAAGAGAATACATTTTTTCAAGAAATGGAACGCCCCATAAAGCGGCGAAAGCTGTTATCGGAGCCCAAATAGCAAAACCGAAAATCATTATGCTCCATGTTCTGCCTATTTTCAGGAGTTCTACCAATTCTTTCAATACAGTGTAAAGAGTTGAGAATTTGAACTTGGCCTTCTCTTGTTTGTCTTTCATAAAAATGAATACTAGAATTGACAGGGCAAAGCCAATGATACAGAGCAGATACAAACTTTCTCTCCATCCGAGAGATTTAACCATATAAGCCAGCGGCATCTGCCCGCCCATTGCTCCGAGCGAAGCAAGAACCATCGCGGCGCCTGTAATAACCGAAAAATATTTTGGATGGAACCATTGAAAGCCAGTGTATAAAACCGAAGCAAAAGCGAACGAGGAGCCTAAGCCCATCAGAAAGCGACCTAAAGAAGAAAGGAATACGCCGTTTGATGAAGCGAAACATAGAGTTCCCAAAGCGCATAAGAGAAGGCCGAAACTAATGATTTTTCTTGAGCTTACACAGTCAAAAAATATTCCGGATGGAATTTGCATAATCGTGTATGAAACAAAGAAGAATGAACTTATGACTCCCACTCCTGCAGCAGTTATTTTGAGGTCAATCATGAGTTCAGGAATAATGACGCTTACGGACATCTGAAGGGACATTTCCAGCAGAAGAAATAGCCCGGCAAGAAGAATGAAAAAGAAGGCTTTAAATTGATTTGGGGATGAATTTTCCATAAGTCTCCTATTAGTTAAACATGGATAATGAATTAGATATAGTTTGGATAAAAAC
>JBAXXY010000231.1:0-3489 GCA_037127655.1 Lentisphaerota bacterium | reverse complement strand
AGGTTATGGATAAAAATTCATGGCCTGAATTGGAAGTATATGTCAAAGATGTAATACTGCATTTTAAAAACGACAACCGTATTTTTGTCTGGGATTTATACAACGAGCCGGGCAATACAATGGTTTTTACTCCACAGGGCGATAGACCTTGCTCCCCAGAATTAGAAAAATACTCTAAAGAATTAATGGAAAATTGCTTCACTTGGGCGCGTTCTGTAAACCCTATGCAACCTTTAACAGTTGGCGGATGGCATGTGCCTGTTCTCGAAAAAGCTGAGTATCTAGACATCCTCATCCATCCTATAGATGTTTCAGCTTTAAAACTCTCTGATGTAATATCTTTTCATTCATATTGCCAGATTGACCGTATGCAACAGGTATTTGATATTGTAAAAAAATTTGAGCGCCCATTGTTCTGCACAGAATGGTTGGCAAGACATGTTGAGAGCAGATTTGCTACTCATCTACCATTCTTTAAAAAACATAATACTGCGTCTTTCCAATGGGGCCTGGTAAAAGGCAGAACCCAGACAAATTTCCCATGGCCGATAGTCGTAAGAGAAGATCATGATTACGCAAGGATGTGGTTCCATGATGTGTTGGACGAAAAAGGGAAACCATTTTCTAATGAGGAAATGCAAATAATAAAGCAGGTAAAATCCAATATTGGGTGATCAGAATAGAATTGCTTTTTTGGGAATCATCAATGAGAGTAAAATATGAAGTTTGAAGAAAAAAAGTGGTGGAAAGAGGAAATCGTTTATCAGATATACCCAAGATCCTATATGGATTCAAATGGAGATGGAATTGGTGATATACATGGTATCATAGATAAACTTGACTATATCAAAAGTCTCGGTGTCACCGCAGTATGGTTAAATCCAATTTATAGTTCTCCCTGCGATGATATGGGGTATGATATAAGCGATTACAGGAACATTCTTTCTGACTTCGGGACTATTCAGGATTTTGAGATCCTTCTTTCCGAAATGCATAAGAGGAGTATAAAACTCATTATGGATCTCGTGGTGAACCATTCTTCTGATGAGCATGCATGGTTCATTGATGCAAAACGAAGCAGAGACAGTAAATATCATGACTATTATATTTTCAAAGATGCGTCTAAAGGGATTCCCAACAACTGGGACTCTTACTTTTTAGGTTCTGCATGGGAATATAATGAGCCTACTAATGAATATTTTCTTCATCTTTTCAGTAAGAAGCAGCCAGATTTGAATTGGGAAAATCCACAACTCAGAAAAGAGGTTTACGACCTAATGAAGTTCTGGCTGGAGAAAGGAGTAGATGGTTTTAGAATGGATGTTATAAGTTTAATATCCAAGAAACCTGGATTCCCGGATAGAAACCTCAAGGAGGAAATAGGCCGAAGCTATGCCAATGGTCCAAGACTGCACGAATATCTCAAAGAGATGAATTCTGATGTACTTTCCAAATTCAAATGCTTAACAGTCGGTGAATGTGTAGGAGTATCTCCAGAGGATGGATTGAAGATTGTGGGTTATGACAGAAATGAACTCCACATGCTGTTCCATTTTGAGGCAATGCTTACTGATATGGGCCCAAACGGAGAGTTTTGGTATCCAGCAAAGATTGAACTGAAAAAGATAAAGGAAGTTTTCACAAAATGGCATAAGAAACTTTATGGTAAAGCTTGGAACAGTATATACTTAATGAACCACGACCAGCCTAGATCTGTTTCAAGGTTTTGCAATGATGGAAAATATCGTAAGGAATCATCAAAACTTCTTGCGACATTTCAGTTATCAATGTGCGGAACGCCTTATATATATCAGGGAGAGGAAATTGGCATGACAAACTGTCATTTCGAGCCTGAAGAGTTCAGAGACATATGGGCTATTAATTATTACAGAGAGATGATGGAAAAGGGTTTTAAAAAAGAGGATATACTACCCGGCATCTTATATAAAGCTAGAGATAACTCCCGTACACTTATGCAGTGGAATACCTCCATGAATAGCGGGTTTTCATCTTGTGATAGTACATGGATCAAAGTAAACCCAAACTATAAGCAGATTAATGTCGAAGAAGCTGAAAAAGACAGTGACTCAATTCTCAATTATTTTAGGAAAATGATTGCTTTGAGGAAAAAGACTCCAGCTCTTATATACGGTGATTACGAACTCATTGATGAAGAGAACAGCTCATTGTATGTTTACAGGAGATTTGATGAAAATATGAATCTTCTTGTAGCATTGAACTTCAGCGATTCTGAACAAATATTGAAGTTTAATGGAATTAAAAGCACAAGCAATATATTGATGTTCAATTATAAAAATGCACCTGCTGTAAGCAATGATGAAATATGCTTAAGAGCTTATGAAGCAATTATAATAAGGTTGCAATAAATTTATAAAATATAAGTTGAGTCGGAATTAAATCTGAACTTATTCGATAGGTTTTGAAGTTTCAACAATCTTGGAAAAATCCTCAAAACTACATTTACTCATATCTTCTCCAGGTAAGACTATGCTGTTACCATTGAAAAGCACTTGTACATAATAGGAGTTGTCTTCTCTGTAAAGTTCAAAGTCTATGTGAGAAGCATAAGGGGGATTAAGATCAAGCGGGACTCCCAATGCGCTCATAACAGGAAGGATGGAACTGTCATGGCCTGAATAAAGTATATATTTATACTGCTGGGTATTATTGATGGTCTTTTGCATATCGTCTCTGAGTTTAACTAGGAATTCGTTCCCGAAGAAGTTTCCAATCTGTTTGGGTTTAAATTGCTGTGCCTGAAGCCAGTCTGAGAGATAAATAATGGTTTTAGCTTCTTCATCGGAAAGGCCTTTTGGAAAAGGAACGCCGTTTCTTTCTCTTACATTTAAGTTATCGCCAATATTTAAGAGGTCTTTAATGCTTTGTACATTGCTGCCGAATATACTTGACCAATTTTTGAACTTGCCTAGATATTTGCTTTCTTCAACTTTCCATTCATCAGAGGAATAGACATACTTTTGGCACATATTGTTAAATTTGTCTATCTGAGCATCATGAGCCAGAAGCAAATTATCCAAAGGGACAGGCAGTGTTCTTATTGGTATGGGCTGATATGCCGCAGGAAGTGCTGGCGTACCATTAGTTAGTACGGGCCCAAGCCCCAAAGGGTATAAGCCGCTTAGCAAAGATTCTGCGCTTTGGATAGTCCTGTTAAAGTCAGTTGATCTTGCATAAATTTCATTATTTACATATTTAGGAGAGAGAAGTTTAAATTTATCAATGTAACGCTTTCTAAGTTCAAAGCCGAGTTCATTCTGCTGATTCATGCCAAGAGCTGTTAATTCGCCTTTTCCTATATCCCAATTGTAAGGATCACTGCCAATATCGTGAGTAGGTGTTCTGTCTCCGTGCCTTATCAAAGTTACAGCGAATATTAGCTTTTCTTCTGCGGTAAGGTTTAAGAATAAAACAAAATTGGAGAGTAGAAAAAATAGGAATACTGACTTC
>JBAXXY010000230.1:0-3505 GCA_037127655.1 Lentisphaerota bacterium | reverse complement strand
TGATTAATTTTAGATATTAAGGAATGTAATATGTGCCCAAATTGTTCAAATGATGGCTCCTGTGATATTATTGATAATGATAATAAGTATTGCCCTAATTGTGGAAATGACGATCTATCTGCTACAGGCTCCGGCATTTGCCGTTGTGAAGTTTGCGGGGCAATTTTCGAATAGCAGAAAATTAAATCATAATTGCAAGCGGAACACATGAGGAAGAGGATAAAATGACTCCTGCAATCTTTAAAAGGTTAGGCGGTTATTTGTGACTAGCAAAGGGTTTTTATAACAATAAAAGGGAGTTTGACTATGAACAATATCAATCGCATCTATCAAACAGGGACACTTGTTAACGCTCCTAAACTTGCTTTGACGAAAACCAATAAAAAGGCGGTGCTTAATCTGACAATAGCTATAGAACTTACAAAGGCAGATACTCTTTTTATGGATGTTAAGATGTGGGAATCGTCTGATGAATGGGATCAGGCAGGGGCCTTGATGTCGGCTGAAGCTGGTGATGTAGTGTTTGTAGTAGGTAAACTTGGCAAGGATTACCGAAAAAAGGACAAGGTGATAATTAACGCTACAAGCATCAAACTCATTGCGAAAAAAACAGGTGAAGTTCTCAGGGAGTTGGATCAGGAAATTGAGTATGAAATGATAAAGAAAGGAATAGCTAGAATAAAATACCATTGTATAGGGTAGGGGATATGATTCTAAGAATTGGAAACATTGAAAAGCAGGAAAAGTTATATGCATGGCAAACTGCTCGTTAGAATCTGGCCTTTACCTATTGTCGTTATTTTCCTTTTAATATTCATTTTATATGAAGTTGGATTCAGAATAAATATCACCAGCTCTATGCCAATAGGCTTATATTTGCTTTGCGAAGCTAAAGATTTAAAGAATGATGATCTTGTTGCAGTAAAACTTCCGCCGGAGATAATTTCTCAGGGTTTGGAAAGGGGATATATAAAAACAAAAGATACGATATTAGTCAAGCAGTTGATCGCTCTGCCAGGAGACAAAGTCATATACAAAAATAATCAACTACTTGTGGACGATATTTATACCTACAAATGTGTTGTTACTGCTAAAGATGGGCAGGGTAGGGATATGAAACCTTTAAAAGAGGGCACTTATACTCTTGGAAATAATGAATACTTGGTACTAGGCAAAAATGACGATTCCTGGGACTCAAGATATTTTGGTCCGATCGAAAGAAAAAACTTAATTAATAGAGTAAAATTAATCTTAACATTTTAACAAAAGGCATAAGAACGCTCATGAATGATTTAAGGGATTTTCTAATAAATTTTTCTAAAGTATCAATCCTTTTTACTACCGAATTTTCGGGCTTAGAAGAGCTTTTAGATGAAGCGTTAATACTGCTTGACAGTTTTACTCTCAGCGCTGGATACAAAGGACTTTAATTTTACACCTATGTGTCAAGTTATCTTTTGATTTTCCCATTCGAAATATTACTTCAGAAAATTTGGATATTTGTTGACTATAGTTTAATCGTAACTTATTATATGTATATATTAATATGTACATATAAGGTGTTTTATGAAAGCTAACATTATTGATTTTAGAACAAACTCCCATAAGATCATCCAGGCGCTCGACAGGAATGAGAATGTGGAATTATTTTATCATGGCAAACTTAAAGCGGTAATAAATCCTGTTTTAAAAAGGAATCAAAAACCTGTACAGGAATCAGAGTTCTTTGGCTGCCTCAAGAATGAGTCCGAATCTGTCGAGGATATGATGAATAGAGTTAGAAGGAATCCTCGCTATGATTTTTGACACTGATGTTCTTATTTTTGCCCAAAAAGGCAATATAAAGGCTGCTGAACTGATAAATGAAACAGAAGAAAGAAAAATTTCAATTATTACCTATATAGAGCTCTTGCAGGGTGCATTTAATAGTAATCATCATCAGATTATAAGAAAGTTTCTTAAATACTATGACTTTAAAATATTAAATATTAACGAGGCTATCGGACATAGAGCGTCAATCTATATCGAAGCCTATAGCCTTTCTAATAGCATGGTGTTAGCTGATTCCTTAATAGCCGCTACTGCCATAGAAAATAACGATACTTTGTGCACAGCCAACATCAAACATTTTAAGTTCATTCCCGATATACGCATTACGCAATTCAATCCATAGATATTTCTTGACTTAATACCTTTACCTAATCCACCCTGTGCATTGTCTAATAATGCTTCGATCTTCGGCTGTATTTGCTCCGCCTCAAAATCATGGCGTCACGCTTTTCCTGAATCTCACGGTTTTTCTACAGATAATCTTAAAAGAATGAGAATGTTTGCAGAGGAATATAGTGATGATGAATTTAGGGCACAAGCTGCGCCCCAATTACCATGGAGACATTTAATTCTTCTTATGCAAGTCTCATAATAAGGTTGTTGCTGAATATGCCCTTAAAGGTATTCAAAAACCTATTGGTGTTTCAAAGTATCAACTTACAAAAGCATTACCGGAAAAGCTAGAAGGCGTATTGCCTACAATCGAGGAATTAGAAGCAGAGTTAAGCCTTCTGGGGAAATAAAACTAATATTCTAAATAGAGTTCTGCTGATTCTGGTTTTCTGATGTTTTCGTGTCAATTAGAAATGCTCTATCGCCTTTTGCTTTATATAGTGTCAGAGCCGACTCATCAGAATTTATATTTTGAAGAGCATCAATTAATGCTCCAAGAATAATGTTTTTAGGATATTTATCCATTCCGGCTTTTATGACCAAGCCGCCAAACTGGATTTTTCTGTGAGCATCCAGTTTGCGGTCTTTTTCAGTTAATTTAGCAAGCTGAAGCTGGCTTCTATTGGTTTTCTGTCTTGCTTTTATTAATTCGGTGTTTGTCTGCATTTAAATGTAATTTTTAACTTTTACTGGGCTAGATATTTAATATGATGTTCTTTGCTGAGTCAAAATAAAAGAATAAGAAATAGTACTATCTAATACTCTTCGGGTTTATCTTTTTAATTTTCTTTGCAAGATTCTTTCCAGTTTTGAATTTAATTACAGTCCTTGCGGGAATTATTACTTCGATCTCGGGTTTATTAGGATTTCTTCCTACACGAGCTTTTCTTGTAGTGACTTGAAATACTCCAAAGTTTCTCAATTCTACAGTATGGCCTTTAGATAATTCTTCGGCAGTCTGATCTAGGGCATGTTGGAATACAGTTGTGACAATACTCTGGTTAAGACTTGTTTCTTTGGCTATTTTTTCAACCATATCTCTTTTTGTCATAATCGTGAACTCCTAATTATTTTAATTTATCTAAAACATCTTTGAAATTTTTTTCTAATGCAGCATCTTCAAAATCACCGAGGTCTGGTCTGATTTTAAACAGGAGATTAACTATTTCCAGTTTCCTTTGTTCTTCTAACTTTCTTACTTTATCCTGCGCTTTTTTAAGTTCTGATTTAGCTTTTTCAATTCTTTCTTTAGCTGTCATTATTACTTTGGGCATAATTACTC
>JBAXXY010000229.1:0-3524 GCA_037127655.1 Lentisphaerota bacterium | reverse complement strand
GCATTGTATGTAGGCTCATAATCAAGATCTATTACGGAAAGCACAGAAAGTGCAAATGGCAATAGTTCATAAGGTTGACCTCCTTCAAGTGGAATGGCGCGACGAATAAACCTCACTTCCACGATATGAAGTGGATATATGATTCGCTCAAAGATATCCTTTGCCGCCGACATATCGAAATCAGCAACATCCACTTTCGGCAAAGGTTGTCTTTTGCCATCCACCTCTTCCCGACACTCTTCGATTATAGGGCAATGCAATTCAGTCAGGTGAGAGTGGGACAGGCAATCAGTCTCACCATCAAACATCTTAAAGGTTGGACATTCAGGCAATTCAGCCACTCTCAAGAACGCATTTATTCGTGGAGCTAGTGCCGAACATTCTACATCAACCTCTGCGGTCAAGTTATCTATTATCAGTATTCTCTCGTCGAGTACTCCTTTGCGGACATAGTTCCCATTTAACTGCGCAAGATAGCAGCCTCTGATAGAGACATTTGACATTTCGCAACAATACCGCTGGAAGGTGATATCCTGTATGTGCTTACGCCGCTTGAGTTGCTCCAAACGATTCAAGGCTTTGTTAGATCTGAGGTTCTGTTTGCAATCAAGACTGATTTGAATAATATCCCATTTGCCGTCTTTGGTCGGCCTCAGGATATCGATAGTTGCCGAAATGTTGTTACAGCTGACTACGCCCCTGAAAATCGGCTTTCTTTTCAACAGAATCTTCTCTAAATTGTCATCGGCGCAAAAAGATATAATGTCTGGACACAGTGCATGCGCAAGTTCCAAAACTGCCTCCTCATCGTAAGGAAGCCCTTTGCTACAGTCGTAATAGGGCGGGATTTTACGGGATTCGTTGCATAATATCCATAAAAGCTTCCGGCACTTCAATCCCTTCATATACTTGAATCGTGTTATCTCGAATCCATCGTCAATATACTCGTCCTCTACTAATATCGGTACTGATTGCTCCTCTTTCTCAAGGTGCCACATCATCTTGCCGTCATTCTTTGCCATCATTTTCGTTCTCCTAATGATTGTTTGCTAGAAACCGTATTTTTAGTTCATATTAGTAAAATCCGATAGCTTTTCTTTTTACCTGACTTTTATGATTAACTTCTTCTGTCAAAGCATTGAGAAGCATGGAATTTTTAACTTCTCCCTTGTCAAGGAAAGAGTGTTTCTGCAGGACGACTTTGAAGTCTCCAGGTGTGAGGCAATCTAATCCTGAAAGATACCTTTCTTCAGCATCATCAAGATTCTTGTCCGTAAGACTGCCAAGGAGGAGTTTATAAAAAAGCAGTTTCCCGTCATTATTGAGGAAGTCAAAATCAAGTTTGAAGTTAAACCTCCTTATGGCAGCAGAATCAATCATCTCCATGTGGTTAGAAGCGCATATAAGGATACCCTTAAATTCTTCCATCTGGGCAAGAAGTTCATTGACCTGAGTAAGTTCCCAGTTTCTGACAGCTTTTTCCCTGGCTCCTATAAGTCCCTCAAATTCATCTATAAAGAGGATGGCCTTATCAGTTTCCGCCTTCTTGAAGGCACTCCTTATATTCTTTTCTGTTCCGCCTACATACATATCAAGCAGGTCGCTGCCCCTCTTTACGAGAAGTTCTTTATCGAGTTCTCTTGCAATATATTTGGCAAATTCAGTTTTTCCTGTTCCTGATGGGCCATAGAGAAGAAGGTTCATATTTTTGATAGCACCATTCTTTTTGACTGTGAGGGAGTCGCTGAATTTACGAACAGTAGAGACTATGGTCTTGATAGGGATACCGCTGTTTATATTTAAACCTTCAAGAGAGTATTTTGATTCCTTGTCTAATTGGTTGACTTTTATTCCAGCGATATTGAGATGAGAATTTAATATCTCTTCTATTATCTCAAGATTTCTAGTTCTCTCTCCGTCAGTTATTTTTACAAAATTGCTTACTGATACATTTATACTGCCGGCATTGGTTTCGTATTTCTTGGCAAGGTATATGATTTCATCCTTTGTAAAAATATTTTCCAGATTATTGGTTTTGAGAGTATTTTCCCATATCCTGATTCTGGAACTTACCGACAGATTTTGAAATTCAATTGAATAGTTAAACCTTCTGCGAGTAGAATCATCAATACTTTCAAACCTGTTTGTGATCCAGATACAGATATGTCTAGAATCGTCAAGACAGGTATTGATTATATTCTTTATACTACAGTCTCCTCGCCATCCGAAAAAACTTATGCTTCCATTTAGCATTTCATCAGCTTCATCAATCATTATTATTGATGAATCAGGATTGGATAGATTCATAGCGGCTTTAATTCCTGTAAATCTCTTATGGATATAATTTGGATTTCCTTCGTCATCAAGGCTTTTTATATCATAAAGTTTATAATTTAGGGACTTGGATAGAAGCCTGGTAAATTCAGTCTTCCCTGTGCCTGGAATCCCGTAGAAAAGGATATTCACTCCTTCTCCTGGTTTTCTTTTCAGAATCAATGCTTTAAGTGTTTCGATGTGCTTCTGATAAGAATCAAAGTATTCTACAGGAAGCGGTTCTTTATCTGATATACTGAAATAGTTGGCAGACAGAGATTGCCCGGAAAGTCCGCAGATAAAATGCTTAATGTTGTTCTCAAGGTTAAAGTAGTCATCTAACAGCCTTAATTTCTTTAATGTCTGGATGCTTCTTGGAAAACTATTCGATAACTTTGGATTGTTTCCAAATATGCTCTTCATTAGAGCCACATGTCCCTGAGGATTGTCAAAATCATTCCAAATTGATTTAATCGGGCTACATGTTTCGTAAATATAGAAAAAAGTAATCACTTCAAGGTCATTATCATTCAACGAGAATGTAACAGAGAGTTCCATTAGGTTATTGAGTATAGATGACTCGTCCAACTTCCTGGAAAGTCTAGATTCTTCAAAAAGAATTGTCTGAATTTTATCTTTCGATTCATACAACGCGCTAAAATTGGACGGCTTATTGTGTTTTCCAAATTTTATTCTGCAGCTATAAGGATCTAATGAGTCGTTGTCTTCAGAACTAACAGGGCCCAAAATCTTTTCCAACTTGGATTCGCTGATGTAGCTATAGAGGAAGTTCATCATTTCTTCGCAGTCATACATCCCATCCTTGAAAAATCTACTGTCCATGAAGTTCGCTATATACTCGTATGCTTTGGACTGAAGATAACTGTCTATATTGAGCAGTTTACTAGGGCCGTGCCTTCTCATAACTAAAATCCTCCTATTTCATTATAAAAAAAAATAAATTGTAAATCCTTGAAGCAAGCTTGTAGTCATCTTTATGCTTTGTTTCCTATATCAGTCAGGAATTTCTATTTTTCAAATTCTTATTGCCTTGTCATTTTCACATATTCATTCGCTTTCTATACTTGATATACCCGAGACAGGGACATGGAGTGTTCCTGTTGTTTCTAGCAAAATAAAAAGAGAGATTTTTAACAGGAACATATTTTGTCCTTGTTATCAGGCTAGATTTGAGGTATAAGGAATTTAAT
>JBAXXY010000228.1:0-3524 GCA_037127655.1 Lentisphaerota bacterium | reverse complement strand
GATATATACAAAGGACAGAAAGAAGCGCTTCGGTTTAAAGTTTTTGAGTATTACAACAGCAGCTTTACAGAAAAGTTAAGACTGCAAATCAAAAGGGAGCAAATGCTCGAACAAAGTAAACAGGAGGAAAGAAAATGACTACAAACACAATTTGTCGGCATCTGAAGGGAGAGCTGAACCGTGGCATGATCAGTGTCATCCGTCGAACTCTCGCATTTCTTCTCGTCTTAATTTCTTTAACGGTTCCGGTAATTGGTCTGGCAGCAAGCCAAGTTCCCGTCAGGGTCGCCGTCTATGTTGATCACGGAGCATGCGGGGACAAGATTCTAGCTCTTTTTAGAGCCTTGAACGCAGCTGGGTGCCAACCTCTCGGCATCGAAACCAATGACATCGTGGCTGGGCGATTGAATAAAAATAATTTTGATGTTTTTCTACTTCCTGCCGGAGAAGATGCTTCAGCGACAGGTTACTGGGGTTATGATTACCTCGGGAACTATTACAAAGTTTGGCCTCAGATTCAGAAATTCGTCTATTCAGGAGGAGGAATAGTTGGGATAGAGGCAGGGGCTTCTTTTCTATCAAGTTATGGTATCAGCGCGCCAGGGTTCGTCCAGTCCTATCCTAAAGCTGGATTGCAGAATTTCACAATCATGGATGGCGCTTTCGGCAATGGCTCTCAGTCGGCTTATATGTCAGCCGGCGGTGGCTACTTTAGGACATCTAAAGCTGTCACAGTGGCCTCGGACACTCTCGGAAGACCGACTCTGATTCGCTACGCGTTGAGCAAAGGGCGTGTTGTCCTTTGCGCCTTTGATCCCGAGTTGCGAGGCGATTCGGAGCTGGATTGGACTATATGGGACAATTGGGATCTTAACGGGGTTCATCCAAATTCAGAAGGATGCTGGATTCTTCTAGGACGTATGATCCGCTGGGCCGCTCTCGGTGATACCTCTGCCCCAGTTATAAAGGCTGTTAATCCAACAGGTGCTCGCGTAGCTTTTGTTTCTACGCACACTGCCAACGGCGGAGCCGCAGCTAGCCTTCAGCCAGCTCTTGCCAGAGGCATCGAATTTGCAGGGCACATCCCTCTGGCTATACGCCTTCAGGATATTTGTGACGGACGACTTACTACGCAGGATTTTAAAGTAGTAACATTTCCAGGCGGAACCGTTGCGGGATACTCTGACGGGCTTTGGGGACACGAGAAAGCTATTCTAGATTTCGTCTTCCAGGGAGGAAGCTACTACGGAGTGTGCGGAGGGGCATATTATGCTTCGAGGCAGATGATTTGGGAAGGCGTTCCTTATTATGATGGTCCTTTGCTTGGCTTGTTCGCGGGCACAGACAACGGTCCATTAACAGAGATTGCGACATGGCCTAATTGGGCGATGACACCAGTGCGAATCAACGATTCTGTACTGGGTGACATGGGCACTCAACAGCAGATGTATTATGGCGGTGGATGGAAAAGCGCTGCTAAGGGCGTCTCAGTAGCAGCAACTTACACCTCCACAGGGCATGCCGGCGCTGCAGATGGTATACGCTTTTCCTACGGAAATGGCCGAGTCTTTCTCACAGGAACCCATCCTGAGGCTCGCCCAGGAAGTAATGAAGACTGGCTGTACTGGGACAAATGGGCTCCTGGAACCAATACACCGGTCGCCGGTCCAGACAACACTTGGACCTATATGCACGCGATCTTCAATAAATGGCTAGTTCACTAGAACAGTATAGGCTGTGAATGCGGTGGAATGCCGCATTCACTTTTTGTTTTACCTGAAAGTATTATTTCCAGTTTTCATCAGTGAACCGAAGAATTTAAATTTCTTAACCACTGAGGTAATGGCAATAAGTCAAAGCTACTTTTTTGAATATTTTTTTATGACTGACACCCAAATATATTGTTTAAAAGTCTTAAGAGATGTCTATTTTATAACATAATAGGTTAATCACTTTCAAAACTTAATAAGCAGGAGCCATCAATATGACAAAAGCAGCCAGAAAATCTAAAACAACAAAACTTGCCTTACTTTCAAGCCTGTCAATCTTGCTTCTGGCGCTTAATGCCTGCAGCACCACTCAGGATACAACAGTTCCGCCTCCGAGTTTAAATGCCCCAAATACAACTGCCAATGTAACAGAAGCAACAACTCCAGCTTCTAAAGCTGTGGCATCTCCTTCTCAAACTTCAAAATCAACTAATCAATCTGGAGTCCAATACACAGTTAAGAAAGGGGACTCACTTTGGAAGGTTGCTAAAATGTTCAATGTAAGCGTAAATGAGTTGGCCGCTTATAATAATATGGATGCTAAAAGTACGCTGAAAACCGGATTGGTTATGAAGATTCCGCCAGCCGGACTAAAAGAACCAAAAACGATAACATCCTCAAAGCCAAAGCAACAATCAACAAAAACATCAACAACTCCTGCCGAAAAGACTAAGACCTCTGCATCACAAAACAAATATACCGTCAAAAGTGGCGACACTATTCAGTCTGTAGCTAAGAGCCATAACATCAGCGAAAAAAGACTAGCAAAAGCCAATGCTCTTGATATTAAGGCTTCTTTAAAGGCAGGACAGAAACTTATAATACCTGCTGTAAAAGCATCGTCCGATACAACAGCAAAGACAACTCCTGCTAAATCAGCAGAAAAAACACCTGCAAAAGCAACTAACTCAAAAGAGACTACTCTCTCCGATAAAGTATCAAAACCTGTTAGCGCTCCAGCTGATCAGACTTCATCGCAAAATATTCCAGCTTCCCAGCCTGCAAAACAAAGCGCTTCTCCTGAACAGACAACAACTTCTTCACCTGTCGCAACTCCTACTGCAAACTTCCTTCCTCACTCAGTTAAAGATGGAGACACATGGAAAGCACTATCTGATATGTACGGCGTGAGCATAGAAGATTTAAAGAAAGCCAATTCCACAATTGCAGGCGATACCCAGCCAAAAGCCGGAACGGTTGTCAATATTCCTGAACAGTAATAAAACACAATCCATCACTAAATGGAATATCTAAACTCTATACTCCCTGCGATTAAGCATTTTGGAGTCTGGAGCTATTGGATAGTTTTCATATTTTCCCTCACCGAGGCTCTGGTTTTTGTCGGATGGGTAGTCCCTGGCGGCACACTGGTTGTGCTAGCCGGCCTTTTAGCAGCTCAAGGGTATCTTAATTTGTGGGTTTTAGTCTGTTTTGCATCAATCGGGGCAATACTTGGAGACAGTTTAAGCTTCTGGATAGGTTCAAAAGGCACAAATCTATTTAACAACGAAAACAAGATACTCAAACTCAACCATCTTGATAAAGGCATAGAGTTCTTTAAGAAGCACGGCGGGAAAAGCATTTTCCTTGGAAGATTCTTTGCTCCTGTCCGCCCTGTAGTCCCTTTCGTGGCAGGTCTTTCAAAAATGAACAAGATAGCATTCCTGTTATGGAATGTTTCGAGCGGTATTTTCTGGGCAATTTCTCATCTTTTTGTAGGTTATTTCTTCGGCAATGCTCTGCATGTAATAGAGG
>JBAXXY010000227.1:0-3525 GCA_037127655.1 Lentisphaerota bacterium | reverse complement strand
GGGTTTACACCCGTGGCTAAGAAGTATAGCCACATGCGTAAGCGTGTGGTTTCCTGATAAGATTATTGTATTAAGCTCTCCCGAATGGGAGCTGCGATACAAAATAAGCAAAATGAAATCAGAAACTTTAGTTATATTAGCTTGATACAGAAACATAGAAAAGTAAATTTGTTTGTTGTTGCCCATGCCGTAGCAAGTTATAATAAACTAAAAAGAACTGGAGGACAAAATGCCAATATTATCAATGTTTTATGGAATAATTATAAAAATGTTCTTCAAAGACAATAAAGAACATAAAGCCCCTCATATACATGTTGAATATGCTGAATATCAAGCTGTTATTTCTATTTCAGACGGAGAAATATTAGCTGGGAAAATTCCACCATCACAATTGAGATTAGTTCAGGCTTGGATTGAAATCCATAAAGAGGAACTTATTGCAGACTGGAAACTTGCTGTTAATGGTGAAAAAGTATTTAAAATAAAGCCTCTGAGGTAACTGTATGAATCCACATGTAAAAAGTGTTAAACCTTTAGATAACTTCAAATTAGAATTATTGTTTGAAAATGGTGAATATCGTATTTTTAACGCAGAAGAATATTTAAATCTGCCTGTATTCCGCAAGCTAAAAAACCAATATCTTTTTAAAAGAGCAAAAGTTGTGTCAGGTTCAATAGAATGGCCTGGAGAAGTAGATTTAAGCTACGACACTGTATATATCGATAGCAAGCCTTTATAATTGGCTGTATATCAATTACAAAGGAAATTGTCCCCTATCCCTGCCCTAATCTACAAATTTAATACTTTTAAAATTCCCAAAAACAAGTAATTCAAATTTTTACAGTTCACAAAATACATGCAGCTCAAAAAGAATACTGTCAAAAACCACTTTTATCTAATGAAACTTAATTATGAAGAATGACAAAGCAATATTCTTAGACCTTACCCCTCAAGTCGAAGATGGCCGATTTCCAATCAAGCTTGCTGTTGATGAGTCCTTGGATGTTCACATAAGATATATGGGAGATTATGCTAGTTCACTTGTATTGAAAATTCGAAAAGAGCAATCATCAACTTGGATGAGAATACCGATGATTTCTTGTGGTGATAGCCTTTGGTTTGCCAAGCATTTCTTTACAGAATTGGGAATGTATCGTTACACGATCGAAACTGATTCCGAATATCATTATTGCTATCCGATAGAGATTCCTGTTTGGGTAGAACCTTCACGAATTAGATACAGTACATGGTATCAGCGTTTTCCTCGCTCTTGTTCAGACATGCCTCGCATGCATGCAACATTCAAAGAATTTCATAAGGAATTGCATAGAATTGCAGCTATGGGATTTGATACTATTTATATTCCTCCTATTCACCCCATAGGTATAACTAATAGAAAAGGAAAGAATGGAACCTTGTCTTCAGATAAAGATGACATAGGGAGTGTTTGGGCTGTTGGTAATCAATTAGGAGGGCATAAAGCTATTGATCCACTCTATGGTTCATTAGCTGATTTTTCAGAATTAATCCTTCATTCCAAAAAAATGGGGGTTGAAATTGCTTTCGATATTACATTTCACTGTTCCCCAGATCATCCATATATCACGGATCATCCAGAATGGTTTTTGAAGGATTCAGATGGGCGCTTCCTATATGTACAGGATGGTAATGTCGACTATCGCGATGTAGTTCCTTTTAATTTCAATAACTTCAATAAGCAGGCTCTGTGGAATGAACTCAAGAGCGTTGTAGAATTCTGGATTAACCTCGGTATTTCAGTGTTCCGAATAGATAATCCACACACAAAACCAGTTTCATTTTGGGAATGGCTCTTGTACCAGATAAAACTTATACATCCAGAAGTTATATTCTTGTCAGAAGCATTGACAACTCCAGATAGAATGCACCAATTGGCGAAGATAGGAATGTCACAATCATACGATTACTTTCAATGGAAAACAAGCAAAACTGAAATTGAATCGTACTATTCTGAAATTTACTCAAGCAACATATCTTCTTATTTTATGCCTGTTCTTTGGACAAATACACCGCAGAATCTTCCCTTGTATCTACAAAATAGAGATAAGGATGCCTTTTTGGTTCGGCTCATATTGGCATGTACCCTAGGTGCCAGTTATGGAATTTACGGCCCTCCTTTTGAATACTGCATGAATGAGCCACTTGAAAATGGTTCTATTGAATATAATGATTCTGAGCAGTTTGAAATTCCAGATTGGAATACGAACATGAAATATCCAATTTCAGATACTATCCAGAGACTAAATTTGATTAGACTTCAAAATAGTGCACTGCAAAACAACTGGTCCTTAAGATTCCATAACACCGATAATGCCAATGTAATCGCATACAGTAAGCACTCTGTCGATTTTATGAATACAATAATCGTAATAGTTAATCTTACCCCAGAGGTTCGTCAAAATGGATTTGTATACTTAGATACTATGTCGATCAGATTGTCAGACTGTAGTAGCTTTTTAGTACATGATTTATTATATGGTACTGACTATTTGTGGGATAACTCAAGAAATTACTTTGAATTTACGCCAGATAGGCATATCGCGCATATATTGTCAGTTGGCAAAAAGAAATAGATAAGTACAGAACCAATTTATGCTTTTATCTTGGCATTGTCATTTCTGAAATAGTCTCTGACAGCTTTGTTTTCTACTTTGAGAGCTTTGTCGCTGAATGAAACGATATCCTCAAGCCATTGAAGCTTTTCAGCATCGGACAGCTTCATGTAGTTGATTATATCCTCTTTCTCCAAGGTATAACTGAAACCCTTATACATCATTTATTCTCCATAATTCTTCTGGCTTCGATAAGCATATCTCTGTCAGACAAATCCTTAGGCCTTGCGGCAAACTCTTTCATACAAATCAGGTCATCAATAGAAACAATCGGGATTTCGATATTCTTTACAGTGCGTCTTTCCGCTCTTGCATAAGCCTCAGAGAAAGACAATGGATGAGATATAACAATATCAATGACCTTGTTGTTTTCTCTCGAATGATAAAAGCTGAACGCAGTCATGTTTTTATTTTCAATCCAGTCTTTTAATATCTTTTCATCAGCAAGATTGTCGGGACTAACTGGAAGCCTTGGAACATATCCAAGTTTTTTCAGCGCAGCATTGAGCCTTAAAATATTTTCCCTGTCTATGGATATGATTATATCAATATCATAAGTAAGCCTCGGAACTCCGTGCAGATTTACGGCAAGACCGCCAACTAACAAGTATTGGATTCTCTCAAGGCTTAAGGCTTCAAAAACTTCGATATAGAACATAATAGAATTTCAGATTAATATTCAGGCAATAAATATTCTATGGCAATTAAAGTTTTAAGCAATAATCATCTCAGCAGGAATGGTGATAAAACCTGAAATACAGAGTTTATGCCGCCACTCCGTTCCAGAGGGCTTTAATGTTTAGAATTCAGTTCACCACGGGTTTACACCCGTGGCTAAGAAGTATAGCCACATGCGTAAGCGTGTGGTTTCCT
>JBAXXY010000226.1:0-3535 GCA_037127655.1 Lentisphaerota bacterium | reverse complement strand
GAGTAAGTAAGGATTAAGATTTTGGTGTTGATTTATTTAAGCTGTTTAAATAGCGTTTTTTAGGCAATTAAAGATTTTGTAGAAAAAGATATGAAAGCAAAATTGGCGAAAAATGCCCAGAGAAACAAAGGATACTTTTTCTCTAGAAGCTCGATTTTTGGGGTACCAGTACACTCATACTGCTATGGTGTTTTTCTTGGTTTTAGATCGTTGTTTTAGCTGCTCAATAGAATGATATATATCTGAAATTTTTTCATGTACGGCGCGTAGTTGTTTGAAAAGATTGTCAAGCGGTATATACGGGTGAATTTGCCTTTGCAAATTACAAACCTTCCTATATACATGTAATGACCTGTTGTTCCGTCAACAGTAGCCTACTCGAACATGCATTGGAAGTAATTCCTTTGTGTGAAGTTTTGGGAACAATGTAACCTGGTTCTAAGGATAAGCCGTGAGGCAAGTCCGTTGCGTTCAACACTAGGACGCTAGGGTGCTAGGCTCGGACGGTATGGTCAACATAAGTAAATTGCCGATAAACATCGTAAATTTCAACAAGCCAAAGGGTGTTGACAGGCTTGAACCAAAAGGTGCGAGTGCAAAGATATGCGGTATCAAATACGCATACACGGATAACGTCACTCCGGTGAAGAGGCAAGACCTACCCTGTCCATAATGATCTTTCAAGCAGAACACGTTAAACCCGAATTTCTCCTGAATAAGGAAAGCATCTCGTAAGGGAAGCCGATAGAAATGCGGGCAGGAGATATCCGAAAAAGCGAATGCCTGATCGTAATAATCGGGATAACGGCTTATGCCGTAACGCGAAAGCGGGCAGACTTCGGATTGGTCTTAAATCACAATAACGACTGAGGAGAGAAAACAGGAAATGGCGAAAAGCGAAGCAAGGAACGTTGACAAAAACAACGTGCGCATCGACACTACAACCAATTGGCGACAGATAAACTGGCGCAAAATGGAGAAAACTGTTCAACGGTTACAGGCTCGAATTGTGAAGGCACAGCAGGAATGCAAATATGGAAGAGTAAAATCTCTCACTCGAATCCTCACCCGCTCTTTCGCTGCCAAAGTAATAGCAGTAGAAAGAGTAACAAGCAATCAAGGGAGTCGCACTCCCGGCATTGATGGAATCAAATGGAATACAGCAAAATGCAAAACCCAAGCCATCCTTGAGTTACAACAGGAAAGCTACCGGGCAAAGCCTCTGCGTAGAAAATACATTCAAAAGCAGAATAGCACAAAAATGCGTCCTCTTGGAATACCTACAATGAAAGACAGAGCCATGCAAGCGCTTCATAATACGGCGCTCTTACCTATCTCTGAGACAACCGCGGATCTAAATTCATACGGATTCAGACCATTTCGCTGTTGTCAGGATGCAATAATGCAAATTGCTAAAATGATGTCAAGAAACACGCGCCCACAATGGATACTGGAAGGCGATATTAAAGGATGTTTCGATAACATCAGCCATGAATGGGTGATGGAAAACATCCCAGTAGAAAAACGCATTCTCTTTCAATGGCTTAAATGTGGATATCTAGAACAGAACCAACTGTATCCAACAAAATCTGGAACACCACAGGGTGGGACCATCTCTCCCACAATAGCCAACATGACACTGGACGGTATCGAATCTATGCTTAATGTCAAATACAAAATCCGCTCCAAGTTTAAAGGACGAAGATGCTGGATTTGTCCACCAAGCAAAGAAAACCGCCATGTCAATTTCATTAGATATGCAGATGACTTTATCGTAACAGGTAACTCAAAAGAGGTACTGGAAAACGAAGTAAAGCCAATGATCAAAGCATTTCTAATGGAGCGAGGGTTGGAGCTATCTGAAGAGAAAACATTGACGACACATATCGAAAATGGGTTTGATTTTCTGGGATTTAACGTTCGGACGTATAATGGGAAATTATTAATACATCCAGCGGCAGATAGAGTCAAACGTCTCATGCAGAAAATTGATGACTTGCTTAAGCGATACCGTAGCATATCACCCCAGATATTGATAGATAAGCTCAACCCAATATTAAGAGGGTGGGCTAACTACTATCGATATGTATCAAGCAGTGCAACATTTGCCAAAATTGCGCACTGGTTATGGGGGAAGCTATGGCATTGGGCATGTCGCAGGCATCAAAAGAAAAACAAAGCATGGATAAAGCAGAAATATTTCTTCCGTATTCTTGGAAAAGATTGGGTCTTTGCGGCAAAGGATAAAAACGGACACATTATCTCCCTTTTTGACATAACACATGTCAAGATTAGGAGACACATTAAAATTAAAGCGTCCTATAATCCATTCGCACAAGAGGATGCAGACTATTTACATTAGAAACATTGATATTAAGCTCTAACAGTTTAGTTTAAAGTAGTTTAATATAGCAAATTATTTTCTTAACAAGAAGTAGAGGGTTTGAGTTCTATCATCCACCCCATTCTTTCAGTCTATCAAAAAAGAGAAATTGAGGAGTAGAAGATAGTGAGAGTTTTTAAAAATTTTCTCATTTTCATCAGAGATATCATTAACAGCCGTCAGATGATCTGGCAGATGACTGTCAGCGATTTCAAGGCAACCTATCTGGGTTCTTATCTCGGGATCGTCTGGGCTTTTATTCAACCTATTGTAACAATATTCGTTTTCTGGTTTATTTTTTCGGTTGGGTTCAAAACAGGTCCCACAGCTACGGGCTGCCCTTTCATTCTCTGGCTTATTGCCGGAATGATTCCCTGGTTTTTTCTGGCAGATGCTTTAAATCAGGCTACTAACTCTGTAGTAGGTTACAGTTATCTCGTCAAGAAAGTGGTTTTCAGGGTAAGCACTCTTCCGATAATCAAAATTCTCGCCTCTTCATTTGTTCACATAATACTTCTTCTGGTAATGTTGATAATTTTTTTGTGCTATCATCAGTTACCGACATTTTGTTACTTCCAGATTGTTTACTTCTATATTTGCACATTTATGCTGGTTCTCGGAATTTCATGGCTAACTTCGGCAATAAATGTCTTCGCTAAGGATATAACCCAAATTATAGCTGTTATCTTGCAGTTGGGTTTCTGGGCTACACCGATATTCTGGGATTTCTCAATGATAGGGCATCGGCCTCTTCTGGAATTTTTATTCAAACTCAATCCGGCATTTTATATTATACAAGGTTACAGGGATTCGCTGATCTATAACATTACATTTTGGGATCATCATTTCTGGTGGACTGTTTACTTCTGGTGTTTTACTATTGGGGTTCTTGTCTTCGGGGCATTCGTCTTCAGGAAACTCAGGCCGCACTTCGCAGATGTTCTTTAAACTCCTAACCACTTATCTGCACTTATGAACACTGATAATTCAAATTTATTCAGTAAAGAAGGTTATGAGCTTATCGGAATGGCTATGAATGTTTATAACGAAATGGGTGGAGGATTGTTGGAAGAAATATATCAACAATGTATGGAAATAGAATTTTCAATAAATTCTATCCCTTTTGAGTCAAAGAAACAGCTTTCCATATTC
>JBAXXY010000225.1:0-3562 GCA_037127655.1 Lentisphaerota bacterium | reverse complement strand
GTCCTATTTATATAAAGAAGGATCATTTGCCCAGTCAGGAACTCCTACGGGTAATTTTACTGGCGCAGGTAATTTTAGTCCCTTGTAAAACATAACCTCACGAAGTGTCAGTGGGCGATCTGTCGTAATGCCGTCAACCCCTATGTCAATTAAATTCATCATGTCAGCTACTTCGTTTGCAGTCCACGGTTCAACTCTTAAACCTTCCGAATGTGCTTTTATAACTATTTCTTTTGTAAGCATATGAAATTCAGGAGAATAAATATCAGCTCCTATGGCTTTTGCAGCCATTACTGGGTCATTATTGTAATCTGCAAGTTTTAATCCACCAAGCCAAGGTGAGTCAGCTTTTGTTCCATCAGGTTCAATTAACGCTACAAGTGTAAGGTCGGGTGCAATTTCTTTTAATTTTTTAATGACGCGCCAGTCAAATTCCAGTATTCTTATACGGTTTCTCATTTTATATTGATCTATTACTGCTAACACTTTTTTTGCAATAAGTTCTGGATCAGGGCTATTTGTATATTCAGATCCTTTGGGATCAGGACAAGTTTTAATCTCAAGATTCATTAAAACATTATCTGCTTTATAAAGATTCATTAGTTCAAATACTTCAGCCAGTGTAGGAATGCGGGCGTTAGAAAATCTAACCTGTGTTGTTCCGTGAAGAGCAAAGTATTCCGTATCAGCCGGATTTGTTTCGCCTACTAAATACTTTTCAATATCTGCATATTTCATTAACCTTATATCGAGGGGCTTATCCTTTGGAAGCCATTCACCTTCTGAATTACGAGCTAGTGTATAAGATAAAAAAGGATCATGGGATACAACAACTACACCATCGATTGATAAATAGACATCAAGCTCAATGGAAGTAACGCCAGTTTCCATTCCATAAGCAAATGCGGGTATTGTGTTCTCAGGACGAATGTCCCTTCCTCCTCTATGAGCCACAGCAAAGAACCCATCTGTTGGAGTTTTGGCGTAAATTGTGCTGCAAATACATAGAACCATGAAAATGAACATTGATGAAGCTTTAGCTTTCATTTTCCCCTCGTGATTAAAATTGTTTAAGATGCATGAAAGTTTGAAACTCAATTTTAGGATGTTGTTTTATAGTTTCCCTTGCCACTCCAGAATTACTGAAATTGCTTTGTGGTCTGAAGCAATACCGCTATCAATGAGTTTGCATTCAATTACTTTCCATTGATCAGGGCAGCCGTAAAATATGTAGTCAATTTTCCCTTCGGTTTCAAATGTGTTCTTAATACTGCTTGTCGCATCGGCCCAGGTGTTTGAGACGAATTTAATAGTTTGATCATTAGGATTGGAATTAAAATCACCTGCTATGATTATTGGTGATGTTTTGCCAAACTTTTCAACTAAGGCCTGAGCCTGTGGCAAGGAAGCCGTTAAACTCGTATTTTCCAGATGCGTTCCTATAAAAGTAAATGGTGGAATTTCTTTGTAATTATCAAGAGAGGCAACTAAGGCTATTCTCTGCTCATTTTTGTCCTGGTTAGGCAATTGAAGGGTTTCAAATGATTTTAGTTTTGGCTTATGTAGAAGTATCTGTCCATATTCTCCGCCCTGGAAGTTGATAGCTTTACCAAAGCTAACCTGCATTTTGGTTAAATTGCCTAACTCAGCAGCTTGATCAATCTTACTGGTTCTTTCAGTCTTATTATCAACTTCCTGGATGGCTGCAATATCTGGAGCTGTTTTATTGATAATTTCAGCAATTCTAGCCAAATCGACGACTTTATCCATCCCTTCTGCATGATGGATATTAAAAGTCATTACTTTTATTTGTGGTTTCTCTGCTGCTGAAACTGATACACAGAGTGTCAAAACAGCAAATAAGAAAAAAGTTAACGAAAGAGTGCTTTTTAAAATTTTCATAATATCTACCTCAATGTATTTATTAGTCAAATTAATATCTTACCACTTCCACTTCGACAGTTCTAATGTATCTACTATATGCGCTCAGGAACAGCATCCCAGAACTTAATACCTGTAGCAGCTTCGACTACGCAAACTGGAACTGTATAATTCATTATAGGAGTACCCTTAACTGGCTTTTCATTTCTTACTATGAAAGCTATAGCCTGGGCTGAAGCAGGATCGTTAGGATTGTAAACAAGAATGACTTTAAACATTGCATTAGGAACTGCAATCTGAACAGTTTTGCCAATATTAGCAGGTGTTACTCCTTTATCAAAGATAGGCCCTGTTACAATGTATAGGCAATCATACTCAGAAGTCCATTGCCTTACTCTATCTTCAATGTATTGCCAATCTTGCTGATTCATTGTCGGGTATTGGGGAACAATGTTAGTAGTATAAAAAGTTTCATTCATGGAAGCTTGTGAAAAAGATATATCAGCAGCAGGAACCTGATGTCCTCTATCCCATCCTGAATTAGTATATTCATCATGTCCAAAGCTCCCAGGCAATAATGGATCAGGCTTAAACTTACTTGGCCTTGTGGCCGATCCTTGTGTCATATCATAAGTAAGTTCTTCTGCACACCAGATAGGGTCCTTGTGCTCCTGGCTGTAATCAATTGTATAATATGTATGGTAAAGAACTAAGCTGTTCGGAACTATCTCTGGTAATGCATATTTGCTTATCGCAATAACAGATAGAGTTAAGAACAGGAATAGTGATACTGTTGATAAGAATTTTCTCATATGAACCTCCCTATTTAGTTATCTTGATAAATAGGATTATAGCAAAATTCTCTAGCTTGTAAATAGTTATGCTGTCTTATCTTCTTTCCTGTTAAAATATGATAATATCTGTTGTGTTTTTATGTCTTTGAGGTGGGTATTTTTTCCAATCTTTTTAGTAAAAAGTAAGTGCCTATGCCAATTATTATCATACCTAGTAAAAATGCAGGATATGATATTTTCCAGTTTGCCGGAGTGGTCATCATTGACCATTCAGACATACCCCCAATTCCGGCCAAAAGAGTAAGCGGCATAAAGATAGTAGTGATAAAAGTCAGACGCCTTACCGTTGAGTTTGTTTGGTTTGCAGCCTTTGCCATCTGATTGTTCAGTAAAGAGAGGTGAATTTCCATAAGACTTGTAACTATTTCACGGAATGTTTCAGTCAATTCTAGGATCTTTGCGAGATGGTCGTAGATGTCGCGATAATGGTAGATTGCTTTTTCGGTAATAAATGGGCAGTCTTTCCTGCAAATTTTTACAAATATCTCTCTTTCATGAATGAGACTCTTTCGTAACGCCAGTAAATCGTGCCTCAAATGTAGCAGATCAACAAGGTTGAAATTCGAAGGATTTAAAAGCATTGTTTCTTCTGCATTTTCAAGTTCAATCTCCAGCGTTTCAATTGCTTCAAACTTTTTATCTACTATATAATCAATAACAACATGCATTAAGAATGAAGGTCCTTGTTTTATATTCCCAATGTCATTTACCACAAGGTGTTCAATGCCATCTAGAAGTTTTTCCCCGTTCGGACCTCGTCGGTAAACCGTTACAAGAAAGTTCTTGCCAATAAATAAATTTATTTCATTTATCATAAGCTTTTTGTT
>JBAXXY010000224.1:0-3572 GCA_037127655.1 Lentisphaerota bacterium | reverse complement strand
ATATTATCACAGAAACCAACTACTATAAACTTATTAACTAAGGTGTCAAATAACATAACAAGGTAAGGTGGGCATGAAAAAATTAATCACAAAATTAGGACTATTAACTGGAATCATTGGCTTGACAAGTTGTAGTGGAATTACAGCTAAATTTATGTATCCTGACAATATGAAACAACTTGCCGTAATATCTACAACTCCAGTTTTTGACAAGACAACATAGCTGTATTGCCGTTTGATGATGACAGAGATAGTGAGAATGATTCTAGTTTGATAGGACTGGGTTTTATACCGTTAGTGCCATTTGGATGGTGTCACTTTGCTAGACCTGAAGGATCTCAAAGTTTTGCCACTATCGGAAGCTTTGACTGTGATATTAATGAGGATTTGTCAAAAGCCCTCGCTGTCAGCCTAAGACGCTCAAATTTATTTAAAGATGCATACTTCTCTTTTGGAGGTGAACAGGAAAAAGCCAATCTAATTATCACCGCTCATATTAATAAATTCTATTACAGGGGCAAATTTATAACTTATGGACTTTCATCTTTTGGTTGTATTTTTTGGTTATTTGGTGCGCCCAATGCGACATCCTTTAATGAGGTTAATCTTAACCTTTACATGAAAAATAAAGATACGATCGTATGGGAGTATACAATTAGTGGAGATGGGGGTTACTGGCAAAGCTTGTACTATAATTATGGATACGATGTAAAAGATTTCTCCAAGATACTGCAAAACGGATACAACGAAGCGATTTATGACCTACAGAAGAAAATGCGAGATAATCCAGAAGCATTTAAGTAAAGCTTAATAATCTATTTATTTTTTGTAATTTTTCTATAGGGTTGGCTTCTGGTTTTACTTATGTTACTCAGTGGATTTATGCACGCAACAAAGTGTGGTCAGAAAAAGCTGGACTTCTATTCAATATGATTACAGTGCTATTGGGGCTTATATCATATGTATTTTTTATATATGGCTCAATACAATCATATTGTGGATTTATTAAATTTTCATAATCCATTCACAACAGCCAATAACAGGGTAATTTCCTTACCGGAAAGATATCCTATCTCTTAATAGTAGTCTCAATATCACTGGTTTTTAGTATCTTCTTTCTTATTGAGGCGATTTCACCTAAAGCGCCGAAGACGATCGTTTCTATCATCGGACGGCTCGGAGAGCCGTCCCTACCCATTTTATGCTAAACATTTTCTTTAGTTTAGCACCTTATGCCTAGTGAGTATCCCAAATATGCTAATCTGTCAAGTATATGAAGCAATTTATTATCTTGCTTTGATTGTTGGTGTAATTTTTAAGTGTTTAAAGTGTAAATAAAGATAAGATATTAAAAAATATAAAAAGAGGGCAAAACAATGCAAAGAATTATATGTACTCTATTAATTTCAATCTTATGTTCTCTTACAGGTTGCCTTAGCCAACGCAGTATTGTTACTCCTTTAGAGGTGGAATTACCCTCAAATTACAGTCAAAATGAGGCATTTGAAACTGTCCTTAAGTCTTTGAATGCACAAGATTGGAAGATTACAGAAGTAAAACCAAATGCTATAATAGCTGCATATATTTTTAAAACCTCCGTAATATCAGTATTTATTGAAGTTGCAGATGATAAATGCGTTATAAGATACAATAGCAGTGATAACTTTCATTATAGAAAGAGTATATGGTCTGAGGATGATTCTGTGGCTAGGTCTTGCAATACTATTTTATCGCGCCTGCAATTTACAATCAAAACAGCGACTTACTCAAGATTAAATGGACAATCATTACGCATTGAAACACTTAGAAGAGAGCAAGCTTTAAAGGGTATTTCTACCGATTTTGCAGTAAATCGTAGTGAAGAACTTTATTACGATGAAAAAACTGGAATAGGTAAAATTTCAGTCACAGGTGAAGGACTCTCTGCTAGACCTTATTTACTTATGAGAGTTGCCGAAATCTCCTCTTCAAAAAATGTAGTATTAAAGTCTGGGCAGAAGATTCCAGCAGGCGCTTATCGAATATTAGGTGAAGAACTCAGTGATGGTAAATTAACGATGGGATTTGAAGCAGTATATTGAGAACTAAACTACACTGTTTATCAGAAATAGTGATTAGGGTTTTACTTTTATTTATACTCCCCAGAATCTTCTTGCGGGAATTCTAATTGCATCATGACAAATAAGAATCTTCATTGGGGACTATTACATAAACTAGTAATCAAGATAAACTTTAGTTAAGATTAGAACACTAAACATAGCGGAAGAAATGAAAGAAATAATACTCAGCGTGGGTATAGATGTAGGGACATCAACGACACAGCTTGTTTTTAGCGAGTTCCTAATTGAAAATACAGCCTCGGTATTCAATGTCCCCAGAATAAAAATTGTTGACAAAAAGATAGTTAAGAGAGGGAAAATCTATTTTACTCCTCTTCTATCCAGTAACGAAATAGATGCCGCTCGGCTAAAAGAAATAATATCTAAAGAATATCAGGATTTAAAAGTCGATAAGCATGATGTTAAAACAGGCGCCGTAATAATCACGGGCGAAACATCCAGAAAAAACAATGCCGAAAATGTAGCTAATCTTTTATCTGAATTTGCCGGAGATTTTGTAGTGGCGACAGCCGGGCCTGACCTGGAAAGCGTAATTTCCGGGAAAGGAGCCGGAGCTGACAGGATATCAGAAGAGCTAGACTGCACGGTAGCAAACCTTGACATCGGCGGTGGGACTACCAATATTTCCGTATTTAAAAAAGGCGAATTGATTGATGTGGGATGTCTGGATATTGGAGGGAGGTTAATCAGACTGGATGAAAACCTGAAAGTTCTATACATTGCTCCTAAAATCAGGAAGCTTGCTGAATTCAACTCAATAAAGATCATGGAGGGCGATATTGCGGAAATTGGCACTATTCATCGCATCGCAGCAGAAATGTCCAGAACTCTTGAAATGGCGCTCAATATCACTCCTAAAAATGAAATATTTGGGGCAATAGTTACCAATCACTCTATCTCAAATGATTATGAGATTGACGCTGTTACCTTTTCAGGCGGAGTAGCCGATTTTATCTACAATACGGAAGGCAATATTTTGAGATATGGAGATATAGGCGTAATACTCGGGAGTGAAATTACTAAATCTGATATCATAAAAAAATTTAAAGTACTTAAACCTTATGAAACCATACGAGCTACTGTCATAGGGGCAGGATCTCATACCACAGAAATAAGCGGCAGCACAATATTTTACAATAGAAACTTTTTCCCGCTGAAAAATATTCCGATCTTAAAGTTAAACAAAAATGAAGAAGCCTCGGATGTTATAGCTGGCGCAATCAAGAAGAAGCTCAACTGGTTTAGAGTGAATAATGAACCTCAGCAGATTGCCATAGCCTTTAAGGGTGAAGATAAACATTCATTTAAGTATATAAAAGCTCTCAGCAAAGAGATACTTATGGGGATAGAAGAATTTATACAAAGCCCATATTTTGTTTTTATCCTTGTCGAGGCTGACATCGCAAAGGTTTTAGGGCATACTATTTATACTGAACTTGGATATAATAAAGA
>JBAXXY010000223.1:0-3599 GCA_037127655.1 Lentisphaerota bacterium | reverse complement strand
GTGGGAAGGGAGGAGTCGGAAAAACTACCTGCTCATCAAGCAGCGGGTTGTACTTTGCAGGGAAAGGAGAAAAAACTCTTGTAGTGTGTACTGATCCTGCGCACTCTCTTGGTGACAGTTATAGTCAGGAACTTGGGGATGAAGTAAGAAAGATTGACAAGATAGAGAACCTCAGCGCTCTTGAAATAAATGCAGATAAGCGGCTTGCAGAATTCAAAAAGAAACATGGCGAAGCAATCAAGAAACTGCTTGATACAGCTACCCATTTAGATAAAGAAGATATTGATTCGATGTTTGAGCTTCCAATCCCCGGACTGGATGAACTGATGGGCTTCAAAGCAATAGTTGATTTAATGGATGAAAACCGCTTTGACAAATATATCGTTGATACAGCTCCTACCGGACACGCCTTAAAGCTTATTTTTTCGCCCAAGATGATCAATGACTATGTGAAAGTTATGGCTAAGATGAGGTGGAAATACAAGTTTATGGTAAAGGCATTTTCAGGCAAAAATACTTCAGATATAAGTGATGATTTTCTTATGGATTTAAAAAGGACTATCACGAGGGTAGAAAAAACATTAAGAGATGGAGAGATGTGTGAGTTTGTCCCTGTAGCCATCCCCGAAGCAATGTCTATTTTAGAAACCCAAAGACTTATTGAAGAATTAATAAAGTTCGGAATACATATAAAGAGAATTGTTATTAATAATGTCAGCACAAGTGAGTCATGTCAATTCTGCAGAGATAGAAGAGTTCAGCAGCAATATTACATTGACCAGATAAAGAGCAAGTTTGCTCATCTAAAAATAGTCCTTATACCGCTACAGAGTAGTGAGATAAGGGGAATTGAAAAGTTAGATAAAATCAAAGACCTGATATTTGCATAGTTTTATATCAAATCGAAGGAGTATATATGAAGAAAGCTGAATTTTTATCTTTAAAAATAGCAGAGGCTTTAAAGAAGGATGTAGGCAGAGCAATTGCCAGAATAGATCCCGAAGAGATGTCAAAGCTTGATTTATCAATGGGAGATATAGTAGCGATAGAAGGAAAGAAGATTACTCCGGCGAAAATAATGCCCTGTTATTCCGAAGACAGGGGAAAAAATATTATTCAGGTTGATGGAATCATCAGGGGGAATGCCAAAATAGGACTTGATGAAAAGGTAAATATATCCAAATGCCAGGCAAAGGCTGCTCTTAAAGTAACATTAGAGCCTATTACAATTTCAGCGGATCTTAGACGGGGAGCGGATGCAAAGTACATCGGATCACTTATTGAAGGCCTTCCAATAGTAACAGGGGACACAGTTAGAGCCACTTTATTTGGCTCTAAGACATGTGACTTTAATGTAGTTGAAACAATCCCTGATGGTGTCGTTATTATAGACAGTGCCACTAATATTAAAATGAAATCTGGCGCGGCAAGTGATAACAATACTCAAAAGACTCATACTGTTTCTTATGAAGATATAGGAGGCCTTGGTTTTCAGCTTCAGAGAATCCGGGAAATGATCGAACTTCCTTTACGCTTCCCTCAGGTTTTCGAAAGACTTGGAATTGCCCCTCCTAAAGGCGTATTGATGCATGGTCCACCCGGAACAGGAAAAACTTTGATAGCACGGGCAGTAGCGCATGAAACAGAGGCATATTTCACTCATATATCTGGGCCTGAAATCATGGGTAAATTATACGGAGAAAGCGAAGAAAAACTGCGCAAGATATTTGAAGATGCTAAAAAACATGCGCCAGCAATTATTTTCATAGATGAAATAGATGCAATAGCCCCTAAAAGAGAGGACATGGGCGGGGAAAAGCAAGTAGAAAGGCGTGTAGTAGCACAACTACTAGCTCTACTGGATGGATTAGAGTCGCGTGGTGAACTGATTGTTATTGGAGCTACAAATATTCCCAATACCATTGACCCGGCATTGAGAAGGCCCGGGCGTTTTGACAGAGAAATTTCTATTCCGATCCCTGATAAAAAAGGGAGACAGCAAATACTGGAAATTTATACAAGAGGAATGCCTTTGGCAGAGGATGTAAATATTGAGACACTTGCAGCAATCAGTCACGGATTTGTCGGAGCGGATCTAGAAGCTTTAGTCAGGGAAGCAGCAATGTCATGTCTGAGAAAAATATTACCACAGATAAACTACGAGATGGCAGACATTCCCTATGAGACATTATCGACTCTTACAATTTCCATGGAAAACTTTTATGATGCAATGAAAGAGGTTGAGCCTTCAGCCATAAGAGAAGTATTTATAGAAGTTCCTGATGTGAAATGGGAAGATGTAGGAGGACTGGAGAATATTAAGCAGGAATTAAAAGAGGCAGTAGAATGGCCTCTTAAGTATGAAGAGCTTTTTTCTGGAACAAATACAACCCCAACAAAAGGCATTTTATTGTACGGTAAACCCGGAACAGGAAAGACCCTTTTGGCAAAAGCTGTGGCGAACGAGAGCGGGGTTAATTTTATATCTGTAAAAGGACCTGAGATTATCAGCAAATATGTTGGGGAATCTGAAAGAGGCGTCAGAGAAGTATTTCGCAAAGCTAAACAAGCAGCGCCGACTATTCTATTTTTTGATGAGATTGATAGTTTGGTTCCGAGCCGTAGTTCCGGAGGAGACAGTTCTCATGTGACAGAACGAGTGATAAGCCAGTTTCTTACTGAGATGGATGGTATTGATAAACTTAAAGGAGTCATGGTGCTGGCCGCTACTAATAGGCTGGATTTAATAGATTCTGCACTTTTGCGGAGCGGAAGATTTGATTTACTAATGGAGCTTCCTTTGCCGGACGCTAAAACAAGAAAAGATATTTTTCATATTCATACAAAAAGCAAAGCCTTGGATAAAAATGTTAATATTGCTTTACTGGCAGAGAAAACTGAGGGTATGGCAGGGACTGATATCGAACTTATATGTAGGAAAGCATCCATGTTTGCCATTAGGGAATTTGTTGAAGGGTTAAAAACTGACAGTAAAAAATCAGGGAAAGATATCAAAATAACGCACAATCATTTTATGCAGGCTTTTGATTTACTAAACCTGCAAAAAACCAATAAATCAAACAAGGGTTGATAATTGTGAAGACAGGAAAATACATTTACGGTTTGATCTCAAACCCGGGAGAGACCGGGGGAAAACTATTATCTGAAATAGACGGCAAGCTGAATTTGATTTCACATGCAGATATCTCAGCAGTCACTGCAGATGACCAAATTGTGGACATGCTTTTGCTCGACAAAAAACAAAATGTATGGAAGCTTCTTGAACACCAGAAGATTATAGAAAGTATTATGAAAGCAGGGCTTTCAATAGTCCCGATGAAACTGGGAACTTACCTTGAGGATGAGTCCCAAGTGAAAGACATATTAAAAAAAGGTCATCATTTAATAAAAAGCACTATTGATAAAGCAAAGGGTAAAATAGTGTTTGCTGTTGTTGCGTCCTGGTCAGATTTTGCCTCAGTGCTAAAAGAAATCGGGGAGCAAAATGAGATTAAGAAATTGAAAGATATTATAATGTTAGACCCTCAAAATATCTCTGATGAGAAGAAAATGGAAATTGGAATCATGGTGGCTAAAGC
>JBAXXY010000222.1:0-3643 GCA_037127655.1 Lentisphaerota bacterium | reverse complement strand
ATATAATAAAGAGAGTCTTTGGACTCCTTGACTGGATATTTTTTGATTTAAAACACATGAATGATGATAAGCATATAGAAGGATCGGGAGTTTCAAATAAACTTATCCTTGAGAATGCTAAACTCATTGCCACAGAGTTCAAAGGGAGGATAGTTTTCAGGATAGTAATCATCCCTGATTACAATGATGATCCTGAGAGTATTAATGAATTTGTGAAGTTTATAAAGAGTTTACCTTTAGATAATAGAGAAGTTAATATTCTGCCTTTGCATCACATGGGAAGAGAAAAATACGCGATGCTTGGCAGAAAGTATTATTCGGATGAACTTAAAATGTCTGAAGATTCTAAAATGAAGGAAATAAGGGATGCCTTTATTTCTCATGGTTTAAAATGTTATATTGGAAGCGATACGCCTTTTTAAAAGCGAAGGAGTTTTAAATGATTTTCAAAGATGTAGTCTGGACACCAGATGATCCGATACTTGGACTTTTTGACATCTTCAAAAAAGACCCGAGACAGGATAAAATTAATTTGATTGTAGGAGTATATAAAGATGCGGATGGCAATACCCCGATTCTCGAGTCGGTAAAACTTGCTGAGAAACACCTTTTTCAGACTGAGAAATCCAAGGCTTATATTGGTATATCAGGTTCAGTTGAATACTGCGAACTTGTCAAAAGTCTGGTTTTTGGCAAGAATCATGAATTTATCAAAGAACAGTGCGTTGAAGCAATCCAGACCCCTGGAGGAAGCGGAGCCTTGAGATTGGCAGCCGACTTTATCCACGGTTTCAATCCAAAGGCCAAAGTACACCTCAGCGACCCAACATGGGATAACCATGCAAATGTCTTTTATCATGCTGGAATAGAGACAGTTTATTACCCATACTATGATCCTGAAACTAAAGGGATAAAATTTGATGAGCTCACATCCTATCTCAAAAAAGTACCGGACGGCGATGTCGTCCTTTTTCATGCATGCTGTCATAACCCGACAGGGACGGATTTGGATGAAGAACAATGGCAAGTAATCGCAGATATTGCAGCTAAGAAAAAATTTCTTGTGTTCTTTGATTTTGCCTATCAGGGCATGGGTAGTTCAATGTCTGATGATTCGTTTGCTATCAAAATTTTTGCTAAGAAGAATAGGGACTTCCTTATTTCATATTCGTGCTCAAAGAATTTTGCTATTTATAATGAGAGAACAGGAGCGCTGCTTGTTGCTGCAGAGAAATCTGAAGAGGCTAAAAATGTAATGTCCCAGATTAAACTATGTGCTCGAGGAAACTATTCTAATCCTCCATCTCATGGTGCTGCAGTAGTTAATACAATACTTAATACGCCTGATTTTAAGCGCCTTTGGGAACAGGAACTCGTAACAATGAGTGGACGAATCAAGACTTATAGGCAGATATTTGTGGACACTCTTAAATTATACGGAGCTAATAGAGACTTTAGTTTTATTACCAAGCAGAAAGGGATGTTCTCTTACTCTTCATTGACTCAGGAACAGGTAATGAAGCTCCGCGATGATTATGGAGTCTATATGCTTCTGTCTGGCAGAATAAACATTGCAAGTCTGAATCATCATAATATAGACAAAGTGTGCGTATCTATTGTTGATGTGCTTGGAAAATAATCCATAAATAATACTAGGTAAAACCTTGACCACAATAGTAATAATATTTTGTATCGTCTATCTGGGAATGATGCTTGGCAGATTCCCCTTCCTGAAAGTTAACCGTGCAGCAATAGCACTAATCGGAGCTGTCGCCCTTCTTTCAGGACATCTGATAAGTCCCAACACTGCACTTTCTAGCGTTGACTTTGAAACGCTGGCGCTGCTTTTTGGATTGATGCTAATTTCAGTACAGTTTGATCTTTGCGGGCTTTATACCGAAATATCTGCATGGGTCGGTAAGCTTAAAGTTTCGCCAGTGGTTTTTCTGGCGCTAATAACGGCTATGGCTGGCGGATTGTCGGCTTTTCTGACTAACGATGTGGTGGCTGTGGCAGTCACGCCAGTGGTTCTGGGTATTTGCGTTGCTAAAAAACTCAATCCTATTCCATTCCTTCTAGGGGTAGCTTTTGCTACCAATTCAGGCGCGATAGCGACTTTTGTGGGAAGCCCTCAGAATATGTTGATTGCCCAGAAACTGAATTTGGGATTCATCTCATTTTTTATTTATACAGGCGTTCCGGCAATTTTATCCCTTGCAGTAGGCTGGGTGTGTCTATCATTTTTTTACAGGAAATCATGGGAACTCAAATTGTCGGCAACTTCTGACAATTCCAGCATGATGATTCTCTCTGTTCCATTTGTCTCTTCTGAGGCTGTAAAGGGATTGGTTATCATAGTCTTGGTGATAGGGCTGTTTATGTTCTCAAACCATGATCGGGGAATGGTTGCCATAACTGCAGGAGCTTTTCTTTTGATGAACGCTCACTTTAAATCACAGGAAATGCTTGAGAAAGTTGATTGGAACTTGCTTATACTTTTCTTCGGACTCTTTGTAGTTAATGCCGCTATGAATTCAACCGGAATACCAAAGGATATAGTTGATTCATTGAAAAACCATGGTTTTGATTTGCAGAATCCATCGGTGCTCTTTGTCGTTACTGCTATATTGAGCGATATGGTTTCCAATGTTCCGAGCGTTATGCTCTTACTGCCATATGCTAGTGACCCGGTATCCGGTCCGCTTATGGCAATAGCAAGTGGTCTTTCGAGCAATCTTATAGTGATCGGCAGTCTGGCTAATATCATCGTCGTTGATGCAGCCGCTTCGAAAGGTCTCAAAATCTCATTTTGGGAATTTGCCAAATCAGGCATTCCTGTAAGTATAATTTCAATGATAATCGGGGCAGGTTGGGTATATTTCATTGACACGGTTATCCGCTGATTTATTAATGCTCTCAATTTTGGAGAAAAATGATACAGAAACACGATTTGAAGAATATAGCTCTTATAGCTTTTGATGCTGACGACACCCTTTGGGATAATGAGCCTAAATATAGGTCTGCTGAGAAGAGTTTCGTAAAGATTCTGTCGAGGTATATTTCAGAAGATATAATTCCAAATGAACTGCTAAAAATAGAGATCAAAAATCTGCCAATATGCGGTTACGGTACAAAGTCATTTTGTATGTCAATGATGGAAACAGCTATGAAGATTACGGATTTTAAAATAACTACTGAAGAACTCTATCAGATTTACAATCTTGCAAAAAATCTGCTCAAACATCCTGTGCTTGTTTATGACGGAGTCGCAGAGACACTTGAAGCGATCTCAAAGAAATATCCTTTGGCTCTTATTACAAAAGGCGACACTCTCGAACAGGAGAGGAAACTTTTCAGTTCAGAGCTTATGGATAAATTTAACTTCATCGAGATTGTCCATGAAAAGGACGAAAAGACCTATTCGAAACTCATTGCCAAGTTTAAGATTAAACCTGAACAGTTTCTGATGATTGGAAACTCACCCAAGTCTGACATCCTTCCTATACTGAAGATTGGCGGGCACGCAATTTATATCCCGTCTGATGTATTATGGAGTCACGAGACAATAGATGAGACTCAGTTGAGCAGTTTTGAGAAGTACGATAAGGTCAATAAGTTTACCGACTTGCTGAAAATATTCTAG
>JBAXXY010000221.1:0-3667 GCA_037127655.1 Lentisphaerota bacterium | reverse complement strand
ACGCTATTGCGCTCATGAAGATTCTCCAGTTGTTTTTGCAATAACCTATAAAAATGATTGCGATGAAGAGGGTTTTAAAGAATTGATTGGAAGTAAGACAAAAATAAGAGAACTACTCGAACACCATCAAAAGATAAAAGAAAAAAAAATCATTTTGGATAACATCGACAGGATTAATCCATCTAATTGGGGAGGTCATCTCTTTTGGGACGACATATTGAAGGTTGTTAAGGATGCACTTGCACTGTCTGCAAATCCGCATTCTGAGAAAGAGGAAGAGATTTATTTAAGATATTTTGAGTCTTTAATTGAAGACCTCTATTATGGATATGATGAGAACATCCCCGGATTGGAAATGATAGAAAATATAGATAATGAAAAGGGTACTACAAACGGATTCAGGAGATACATACTCGATCAATTTGGCGAATATTTCTTCAAGTCAAATGCATGCGAACGCCTGAAGAAGAAGATTGATAATCTCGACGAGCTGTATGATATAAAAATTGACAAAGAGACAAAAGGACAAACAGGCTGGAATTCAAATGATGTAAATGGTACAAAATCATTCCATTTGCTAATAAAGCCTAAAGTTAACCTTGATATCTTTAATGGAGGAAGACCGAAGGTCGGTGTCCCTTACAGTTCTATCCAGATATGGTTTTGTATCAAAAACTCTAAATATATTCATGAAAAAAATAACGATGGTGAGTTAATAACCAAATTCGTTGCTCATCGTTTAGATATCCAATTTGCGTTAAATGTATACCAAATAGTAAATGAAGATATTAAGGAATGGAAAAAGAAAATAAAAAATAATCCTGAGATTAAGAAAGGGCGCATGCATGAGGGAGAGTTTAAGAAAATAAAAAATGATTCTGGAATAGAAGAACCGCGCATTAAAAAATTAGATATTGTTGTTCCTGTCGAATCCGAAAGTATGACAATTGGCGAAATATCAGCCGTATATCCTGCAGATGACTGGAGAGAAAGCGTTCTACTGTTCCTGAAGAAGACCTTGCTTGACTGGGAAAATAAAGGTCATTTTAAAAAGCTTATCGAATGGTGGGGAGATGATTTATTAACTGATGATAAAATTAATACCAATAAATAGTGAGGGATATGTGGAACTAGTATTTTTCGATTTGGAGACGACTTGGGCACCTAATGCGGACATAATCGAGTTCGGCGCAGTAATTCTTGATAGGAACGGCCTTTACGAGAAGGAAGCTTATTCCACTCTTGTTTGGTCTGACAAGGTCAGCAAATTATCCATTGACTGCAATGGCATAACTCAGGAAATGCTCAAGGATGCTCCGAAGTTCACCGATGTTGCCGACAAAATATTCACAGTGCTCAACGGCAGGATATGGGCGGGACACAATATAAATCGTTTTGACATTCCCCATATCAATAAGGCCTTTAAGAAAATTGACAGACCAGCGCCAATACCGTTTTCCACGATAGACACTTGCCTTCTCCTGCAGGGTACTTTCGGAAAGCGCGCAGGCAATTTGCAGCTAAATACTCTGGGAAGCTATTTCGGACTTGGGCAGGAGCGCCATCGCTCTCTGGAGGATATCAAGATGAATATCGAAGTCCTGAAATCCTGCAGTATGATACTGTTCCTTGAACAGCATGCAGGCTACTCCCAAGGAACATGCCAGTTGCCAAAAGATCCTCCTAATCCATCGGTAGTATAGAATTTAAAAGGTCTGTCAGGCTTGAAGAAATGATTCTGATTTCAGGCCAGCGTTTTACTTGTGAGGTCAAATACGGAAACATTTAGTTGCGAAAGATGTAAAAAAGAATACTCGAAATTTGAGATGTACAAGGTCAACTCCGTTCTTAGCGATTCAAAAGAATATGTCTGCAAGGAGTGCCTGGAATATGTATGCAGCATGTGCGGAAATCTTTCAAATGAATTGCCCAAAGAGATTAACAATGGGGAGCTGAAGATTTGCCCTAAATGCGTCAATAACAAGGAAGATATTATTAAGTGTCCAGAGTGTGACAATGAATATACCAGAAATTATTGGTACTTTGATCTCTGCAAGCCTTCTGTCTCCTGTATTGTCTGCGGCAATAGGCTCAATTTGTGAACAGGAAACATTTTAAAAGGCTGTTTAAGAAGTTTTTAGGTTAGGAAATTGCGTTGTGGCTTTGCCTGTGGCACAAGCTCTATAGAGTAATTCTGAACAGCCTAAACCTATTCCCGCTAATTTAAGGCAATTTACAGTGTACCAATGGCCTATAAGCAAAAAAAGCCTTAATATTTTAAGTTAACACTTATATTTATATCTATAAGTACTGGCTCGTTGTGCTTCAAAAGAGAGATATGAATATCCTTACGGTTGAGTTCAATTAATTTATGCTCCACCATTTTAGCTAATTTTTCATAGCAGTTGCATTCAGCGCTTATATGTCCCAATAAGACATATTTAGTATTTTCAGCAATAAGGTCATTAAATGATTCAATTGACTGTTTATTGCTTAAATGGCCAACATTACTTTGAATTCTTTTTTTTAATGAAATGGGTCTCTTTGACTCTCTTAAAAGCTCTTCATCATAGTTAGCTTCAGTGATAAGTATGTCGCATCCTCTGAGTTTGATTTTTGTCTTCATGTCGAGATGCCCGATATCCATCGCATATCCGATTCTAAAATTTTCAATTGACACTATAAAACCTGATGGATCTATAGCATCGTGAGATACTTGGAGTGTTTGAATTAAGTATTTATTAATTTTGAATGATGCTCCGCTTACAAATGAAACTACATTCCTGCTAATCTCATTTCTAGTAAGCAGATAATTAGCTGTTAAAGTCGAAGCATAAGTAACAATACCTAATTGGTCTGCTAATATCCTGGCGCCTTTGACATGATCTCCATGTTCGTGTGAAATAAGAAGGGCATTGATTTCTTTTGGAGAGATAGAGCACAGTTCAAGTCTTCTTAAAATTTCTTTTTTAGTGAAGCCTGCATCAATTAAAAGCCCGTAGTTTTCGGCAATAATAAGAATAGCATTACCTGAACTCCCGCTGCCAAGAGAAACGATTTTTAAATTCATTTGATTAATAAGGTTTAAAGTTAATAAGTAACGTAATTATTAATTAAGTTTCCTGACATCCTATATAAGCAATTGATATACAATCTCAGGAAAAGCTGCTTCAAATGGATTTCTTTCCATTTTTATGACTTCTGAACAAGCCTTCTTCGTAGTAAATTATCTATAATGTACTAAACAGGACTGCTTGATCTCTTCACCTTTTGCTGCTGACCGAAAATTGTAGCTCATATAAACTCTCCTCATTTAATTTTACTACGAGCCTAACAATACATCAGCAACTAGGACATATAGCGTCCTGGTTTATCAAGAAATTAAAAATAAAGTCATTATTTATTCGGAATATACGAGAAGTTGATGCTGACAGGAGAAAAACAACACTAAAACGCCAAGAAGGCCTCAAAAGTAGAATAAGAATTACCTTTCAATGGCCGTTATCATTTTTTGTTTCCCGCATCTCTTTCTGGGAAATACAAAAAGGGCAACAGAAACTAATGATATGGTGGATAATACTGCAACAATGTTCATAAGCCTGATATAGCAAACCAGTCCTAAATACAAAGAAACAATTAAAGTAATAAATGAGCAATAATATAGGAT
>JBAXXY010000220.1:0-3723 GCA_037127655.1 Lentisphaerota bacterium | reverse complement strand
GTTTGGAAGCAGCTATAATCTTAGCTTCGACAGACAATGTACAGGGAGTGCAGGGTTCCTTTATAGTGAATTTAACTAAAAAAATCAGAGGACTCCAGGGCGGACTGATCAATATAGCAGAAGAAAAAACAACCGGGCTTCAGGCAGGGCTTACCAATATAAGTGGAGATGTGGACGGGTTGCAATTCTCGGCAGTTAATGTCGCTACAGGAGCTGTTGACGGTTCTCAAATGGGCGTAGTCAATGTCGCAGAGAAAGCAAATGGGCTTCAAATCGGAGTATTTAATGTGGCACAAAAATCAGGCTTCCAGATAGGGCTGATAAACTTTATTTCGGATAACTGGCTGCAGTTCAGTTTCTTGGTAAATGCTTCCTTTAACTAAAATATAATGTAGTTCAAGCTTCCAGCTTGAAAGCCTTTAAAATATCTGAAAACAAAGATGTTTGCGATACCTTTAATTTCTATGAAAAAGAGATTGATGCTTATAGGCAGTGACACGGCGTATGATGATGCTGTAGCTATTATAATGGCTGCAAATTAGTATTAGTTTTTTCCTGAATTAGGTACAGAATATTCTTATGTTCGAAAATTGATCTTAATAACGAATATACCTGTGATTCGTTAGCTAGATCTATTGCTCTTGCCATAATTGAAACACATTCATTTGTCGAAAAGTGCCTTACAGTTTCTTTTATCAGAGGAATAAATCTTGGCGGCATGCTCAACTCGTGAATCGCTGAGCCAATAAGTAGAGGAACAAAAAGCGGATTGCTGGCTATTTCACCGCAAACAGACACTTTCATGTAATTTTTTGCTTTGCAGTCATCTCCAATGATTTTAATTAGACGCAGGAATCCCGGATGAAGAACAAGATTTTTATTCTGCACCTGGTCGTTTGTCCTATCTGAGGCATATAAATATTGAAATAAGTCATTCGAGCCTACGCTCACAAAATCTACTTCTTTTATTGCATTTTTTAGATCCATAATGATAGATGGAACTTCAATCATTATGCCAAGTTTGTAATCTCTTGAGAATGGCACATTGGCTTCTATGAGTTCTTTTTTAACAGCTTCAATAATCTCTTTAAGTTTTATGATTTCATGGCATGTCGAAATCATAGGGAACATGATGTTTAATCTGCCGTTTGCTCCAGCTCTTAGAATGGCTTTCAGATGAGGCTTGAGTATTTCAGGCTTGGACAGAAGCAGTCTTGCGCCTCTATTGCCAAGAGCCGGGTTTTCTTCTTCCTGATATTCGAGATAAGGAAGCGGTTTATCTGATCCGGCGTCGAGAGTTCTGATTGTTACTTCATAATTATTAACAAATCTAAATATCTTTGAAAAGATTTCATACTGTTCTTCTTCTGATGGAAGCCTGTCTCTTATCATATATAGAAATTCTGTGCGGTAGAGCCCGATCCCTTCAGCTCCATATTTGCTTAAGAGAGATGTCTCGTTTACAAGCCCTATGTTTGCCCTTAGAAATATCTTGCTGCCGTTGGATGTCCTTGCTTCCAGATGGGCATTGTCCATGAAAAGGTCATCCTGCTGCTGAGAAAGGAGAATATTATGATAACGGTTTAAAATAAAATCAGGCGGATTTATATAGGCAATTTCGCCATAACAGTCCAGTAGTATTTTATCATTATTCTTTGCTAGGCTCGAGGCTTTCTTAGCGCCCATCAAAGCCGGTATATTGAGGGCTTTTGCCAGGATGGATACATGAGCTGAAGCCCCGCCTCTTTCACATATAATTCCTTTGATGTTATCTGTTGGCAGTTTCAGTAGGTCGGAAGGAAGGATTTCTTTTGCTATTAGGATGATATTCTGCGCCTCAATGATATCTTTATCAAAGTGTTCAATATCTTTGTTCTTGAGAATAAATACAGTTTCAAGAAGTCTTATCATTACATCTTTAAAGTCCATAGTCTTATCCCTGAACGCCTGATCTTTAAGGCTAGAGAAGAGTTTTGTGTATTCGTCATAGACTTTTTTAAGGGCAAACTCGGCGGTGTAGGTATTTAGAATAATAGCTTCTCTTATTTTATTAACTAGAGTTTTATCTTCCAAAAAAAGCAGGTGCGCGAAAAATATCGAAGCATCAGCTTCTGATATGAGGGATAATGCTTTCTTTTCCAAGGCAACAGTTCTCTCGATAGCCATAGCAAGAGCTTTATTTAAAATCGAGAGTTCTCTGGTGCATGATGCAGGAACACAATAGGTTATATCCAAATAAGGATTAGTAGAGTTAAATATATACGCATCGCCAAGAGATACTCCTGTATTGCCGGCTAGTCCCTCTACCTTTAAAGGCTGGTATCCCAAAGCATCTATTGACGCAAGCGCTTGATGAGTTGATTCTTTAGATTGTTCTTGATTAGAGACGCTAAGAGTGTTGAGGATATCGGCATTGAGGAAAAGATTGGCTAATTGGGTCCCTATTGTCTTAGCCATGCTTATGACTGTATCTGAAAAGTACTCTGCCTCATTGGTCTGGATTATTAAGACTCCCAGGCATTGAGTTGCTATATTCAACGGTATAGCCAAGAGATATTTATAATTCTCTTCTTGGGATGCTTCGAAGTATTTGAAATTAGGATGAGAACTCGGATCTTTGATATTGAGAATTTTATTTTCCTTAAAACATGTTCCTGTTAAACCTTCTCCAGGCTTTATCCTGATTTTGCCGATAGCGCTCTGGTTTAGTCCGTAAGTGGCATTCAAAATAAGTTCATCAGTTTCCTTCTTATAAACATAGACTGAACAAACCCTAGCGTCTAAACCTACAGCGATAAGCTCAACTATTTCGGAAAGCATTTCGCCGTAATCGCATTTCTTTGCGATTACATCTGAAATACTATTAGAAATTTCAAAGATTTTTTCGAGCATAAGTTTAAAATAAAAAGAGTGGAGGAACGCTAAAAATAATACTTAAAGCGATTATAATAGGAGAATACCAGAAATCAAATATTTCTAATGGCAGATTTTAATTTTACAGCAAAATTTAATTCACTAAATCTTCATGAATGAGAACGAGTTCCTAAAAAAAGTAATTCCTCTGTTTAAACAGAGTTCTGATGTGATAGTTGGGCCTGGTGATGACTGCGCTGTTCTGAAAATTGACGGCAATGAAAATGAGTATCTGCTCTATGCCGTAGATCAGGTGGTTTCAGATGTGCATTATCTTTTTGAAAGTGATGATCCGGAACTTGTCGGCAGAAAGTTAGTCAAGCGCAATATCAGTGATATTGCTGCGATGGGAGGAGAGCCTTTCTCCGCTGTCATAACTGGCGCTGTCAGTTCTAATTTTCAACGCCTTGAGAAGATTTATAAAGGTATTGCCAAAGAAGCAGAACTTTGGAATATGAGCGTATGCGGCGGCGATTTCTCTTCAGTTAAACCCAAAAACCTAGAAGTTTTTACTTTGTCCATTTTAGGAAAAGTCAGAAAAGAAAAACTTTGTTTGCGATCTAATGCTAGAGAAGGCGATTACCTCTTTGCCACAGGGAAATTCGGTAATTCATTTAACTCCAGGCATCATCTTACCTTTACTCCCAGACTTGAAGAATCAAAATTCCTATCTGGCAGTTACACTAATGCCATGATGGATGTAAGTGATGGTTTACTAATGGACTTAAAGAGATTTGCCGAAGCATCCAAAGTCACAGTATCATTATTTACAGATGAGATTCTTTTAAGAGATGGGACTGAGTCTATCAA
>JBAXXY010000219.1:0-3742 GCA_037127655.1 Lentisphaerota bacterium | reverse complement strand
GAGAAACTGTAAACGAACTGGTTTGTCGTAACATTAGTGGCAGTGAACTGATAAGCATGTCCGCTTACAATCGTAAGTTGTTTTGTAGTAACGCTCCAAGGAATATTGACCGTGTTGCTTGAGCTGTCATTAAAATCCTTAACTACAATATTGAGTCCGCTAAAACTCTCCGGATTCGGCTGAGTATAGGAGAATGTGACATTCTTTATATTGTTTGTATATGTCAATGCGATAGTTAGAGGTGTTGCAGAATTGATCGTGGCAACTGTAGGAGTTACTCCGAGCGCAACTGTTTGCGAATTAACTACGACAGAACCAGATACATCATAAGTACCATAAGGAACTTTGGAACTTTGTCCATTAACAAAGTTAAGCGTATAGATTTTTGTCTTATCTGCCTGAGATGTGAGCTTAACAATCGCTCCGCTTGGAATTGCAGAACTTACTGAAGCCTGAGAAAGAATGACGCTTCCTTCAGATATAGTTGTTCCAGCAAGTTTTACATTGGATATAGAATATATATCTGAGCTTGCTGAGAAAGAAATTGTTGTCTGAGTTCCTGCTTTAACTATATACCCCTGATCTGCTGGCCACCAGAGATTTGCTTTCAAGGTAACGGTGCTTCCTGATTGAGTAAAAGAAGGATTGCCATTGATCCCCCAGATGCTTGAGACTTTTACGCCGTTTGATAGATCAAAGCTTATAGGGGTGGTTCCGAGGTTGGCATCCTGATCTGTGTGGAAAGTAAGAGTTCCTGTCCATCCCGGCGTTGCCTTGTCAACTGTTACTGTCGCAGCTGGAGCTGAGTAGCAAAAACCTAGAATTGTTAAGCTGACAATAATTGAGCACAGTTTTTGAAAAATGTTTTTCATGACATCCGCCTTCCTTCTTTTATTTATTAAAATGATTGCCTTATTAAAACTACATATTTCTGCTTCTTCTATAGTTAATTGTATTTAAAAGGTGATTAAAAATGTAAATTTTATTTACAATAAAAGTAAAATTTACATCGGCAGATAAAATATATACATAAAACATAAAATTGTTTCCTTATAAGTAGAGGCTTTTCTATGAAAATTTATGTAGAGAAAATTAAAAGTATTCGCAAAATTCAGAAACTCACAATTGAAGAACTGGCAGTAAAAATGGGTATGTGTAGAGTTACTTTGAGTTCATGGGAGAATGGAAGGAAGTTTCCCTCAGAGGTAAAGGTTAGAATGCTGGCAAAAGCTTTGAATGTTCCGGTAAGCGAGATTTCTGATTTAGAAAATGAGAAACAGCTATCTCAGATAAATTTTGCAAAAACAGTACCGGCCTTGGTATCTTTGATACATGATAATAATCAAAGGCATCAAGAGAAAATAAGCTCTGTGATTTCCAGCATAAATAGCCTTAACAGAGAGTTAATGGATTCAAAGCTTATTATTAATGCGCTGCTTTCATCTCTTCCATCTATTTGTTATATCAAAAATGTTGAACTTAAGTATGTAATAGTAAATGAATTATTTCTTAATAACTTGTCTTTAAATAAGAATTTTTCTGTTCTTGACAAAACTGATTATAGTTTTTTCCCTAAAAATGAAGCTGAACTAAATAATAAAGAGGATACGGATGTTCTAAGTACAGGAAGAAGTATTCTTAACAGAGAAGATTTTATTCCTGGTTCAAGGAAAAAAAAATGGGGGCTCATATCAAAAGTGCCTGTTTTAGATTTTGATGGAAAGATAGAGTGCATAGTGGGTTCATTTCTTGATATAACTCATCGTAAAGAATTGGAAATCACTCAGCGAACCATGATTGAATGTATTGCATCTATAGCCGAATACAGAACACATGAAACAGGAAGGCATATAAAACGCATTCAGAATTATGTAAAGGAACTTGCAAACGCCCTGAAGAATCATCCTAATTTCAGTTATTTCCTTACTGACGATGCAATCAATATTCTCTATCAATCTGTCCCGCTGCATGATATAGGTAAAATAGCTATTCCTGATAATATCCTTCTTAAACCAGGGAAACTGACAGAAGAAGAATTTTCTGTAATAAAAAAGCATTCCTTATATGGAAGCGAAACCATTGCTAAATACGAGAAAACCCTGCCGAATAACGACTTTTTAAAGTCAGCTCGTGAAATAGCTTTTTCACATCATGAGAAATGGGATGGTACTGGTTATCCAATGGGTATTAAATCAGAAGAAATTCCAATTTCGGCCAGGCTTATGGCTTTGGCAGATGTTTACGATGCTTTAACTACAAATAGTGTTTACAGGACAGCATTAAACCATATAAAGGCGGTGGAAATCATTAGAGAATCCAAAGGAACGCATTTTGATCCTGATATAGTGGACGCATTTATTTCTGTTGAAAGCAAATTTGAAAGTATTGCATTACAGTTATCAGACGATAAAAATTTACCTGCTAATTAAAAAACAATTTTAAAAAAGAAAAGCGCACCGCATTGAGAGGTGCGCTTTTGTGTTGAAGATTTGAAATTAGTTATTGAGCTTTATGATTTGCTCTTTGAGCTGAGTTAAGAGCGGATGTTGAACGAATGTCTGGAGTCCGTCAATAATCCCGACTATTGCTTCGGAGTTCTGGAAAGACCAGCCGCCATTATTGGCTATGACTTGCATGATTCCTTCATTGAACTTAATAAGCGTATCAATTGACAATTCTTTGTTATTTATTGAAGCTGCAAGAACTGTAAAACCATTGATTAGAGTTGTCAGGTTCTCTGAAGTCCAGCCTATTTGTCCATTGCTAACAATTACAAACACATTTTCTGCAATCTCTCTAAAGGCTGTGAAATGAGCCATTGCTATTGAGTTAACGCCGTACTCAGCCTTGATGGCAAGAGCTATTTTGTCAAGGAGAGGATCGAGCTTTGCCTTTACTGTAGAAGGAGTCTGTGTACCTTGTGAAAGATCTATGGTAGTGGTGATGGCATTAAAGACTATGTCCATATGCTTATAAACAGGCTCCTGGGGAAGAGCATTAATAGCTCTGATTACAGCTATAACTTTGTCAAATGAAGCCTTCTGTTGAATTGTGAGTTTATCAGCAGCAAGAACTCTCAGGTTTACAATAATTGTTTCAATATGAATCATGGATGTAGGTACAAATGCGCTTTGATCCTGTAATAGCGCTTCAAGAGACTCCATGATTTGTTTTGTTGAATCCAGACCTGAATTTTTTTCGCTTACTGCTGTCTGAATTGCATATGCAAGGTTAACTAGAGCCATATGGTTCTTGGGCTGTAAAACTATTACGCCTTCTTTCTGCATAGCGTCAATAGCGTCAACAATATTGCTTGCAGCTTCAGCCTGAGCAGGAGTGATAAGCTTCTGGAGTTTTGCCCAGTCAATAGAATTATCAGTGAAGTTAACGAAGTCAGCAAAAGTAAGAGTGTTGTTATTGGCCTTGTTGACTAGGTCAGCGATGTTGGCTCCGTTAGCTATGGCAAAGCTAAGAGCGTATTTGAGAAACTCCCCAAGTCCTCGTAAGGCTCTACTGGAAGGTGTGTGGCACTGAACTATTTCGATGGTAGGGTTGAAATTCATTATATAAGCCGGGACTGTTACATTCCAATTGCACTTTCTAACTGTAGGTTCTACGTATGGTTTCCATCTATAGAATTTGATCTTTCCAGGATTTGTTCCCCAGCCGTGTATCTCTGCGCTTTCGTTATTTGCCGATGCGCTGTCAACTATGAAGTTTGTCTTGGCTCCCACTATACAAA
>JBAXXY010000218.1:0-3750 GCA_037127655.1 Lentisphaerota bacterium | reverse complement strand
ATGAAAAAGAGATGGCCTTTAAAGAAAATAGATATCTTTAAAGGCCATCTCTTTTTCATTCATCTTCTGTTCGGTGATGTCAATCGCATTAATAAGGCATTGCTCAGCATTTTTATTGACTACTCCCTCAAGGTGAACGATGATTGGCAAATCGGCACTTGTTGACAATGATACTTCGCACGACTCTTTGTATTTACTGGCAAATACTTTGTCAAGAAATTGGTTAAAGATTGTTTTTGTGGCGGCGGAAACATAACTGCCAAAGAGCCTTTTTTTAAAACTCTTCCGGTCTTTGCCAAGCATTTTTGCACCGCTTAAGTTCAGCTCAATGATTTCGCCGTCTCTGGAAAGCGAAAAATAACCCAATGGGGCAAAATCGTATAATTGGGTGTATTTTTCTGCCTCATCCACTGCTGAGTTTTTTGCCAGCATAAGTTCTTCATTCAGCAATTCCAGCTCTATCTGGTGCATCTCGAGTTCTTTATTTGAAGATTCGAGTTCTTTTCTATTTCTTTGAAGTTCGAGCAGATTTTTTACTTTTCTACTAAGTATTCCTTTGACTGCTGGCTTATAGATATAGTCAATAGCTCCTATATCCAGACCATCTAATGCACTTGCTTCGCCTTCGTATGTTGCTGTGATAAAAATCGCGGGTATAAATTTATATTTCTCTTGCTTTTTTATGACTCTTAGTGCCTCAAACCCATCAATGCCTGGAAGTCCGATATCCATCAGCAATAAGTCAAAATCATGAGTTAAAGCCTTTGCCACAGCCTCCTCACCAGATGTGGATGTAACAATGTCAGTATCGATTTCTCTAAGAAAAGCAACATGTAGTTTAAGCATTACTGGATCGTCTTCAACTATTAAAATCTTCTGTCTTTGTGTCATATTTTCACTTCCGATACAAGATATTTGCCTAATTCTTCAAAGCGGGTTTTATTTTTATTACAGCGAAGAAGCATCTGTTGATATTGGTTTATTTTTTGCATATCTTTCATTTCTGTAACTTTGATATCGCTATCAAGTCCATTTCCGACATTATGACTTGCACCAATAAAGAGAATGCCTTTCTCCTCACTCTTTAGCGTTTCATTTATTCTGTGAGCTATAAATTGATCTCTTTTGTTTAAAAGTTTGCCCTTGGCAAATTTATATCTGATAAATGCCAATATTCGCTGAAAGTTTGATTTTGCTTTAGTTATGCTGAGTAATTTGTCCCGCTCTTCCAGGACAAGTTTTAAATCTTCTGTTTTTACTAAAACAGCTCCCTGTTTAATCAGCCTAAAGACTAATTCGTAATTCCTGCTTCCTGCCCTCGCGCAGTCTTCGACTATCTTTTGCCCAATCTCGCCGTCTGCCACCAGGCCATCTTGATAAATTTTCATCCCAGGCGACATATCTAGAGAATCAAAGTAATCCATTATAGAATCCCAGAAACCTTCAATAGTACGGATGTGTCCTTTCCAGACATCTTCCCCCAATCCTGCAATACCTCTTTTAGCTATATCTTTGGCCAATGACCCAAGATCTACGCTTGTATGAATAACGGGAACTAATATAAGAGATCTTGATTTACACATTTATTTAAATTACATCCAGCTTTTTAGCCATAATAATTATATCTGCCGTTTTCTTGCGCAAGTCAGCAATAAAGTGGCATTTTTCGCAGTCACCATTGGAGTCTTCATATTCCCCACAAGAAAGGAGCACACCCACTTCTTCCAGCAATTCTTTAGCTACAGCTGCTTTTCCCGCAACTCCTTTTGCAGCGTTAAGGTTAAGCGTGATATCTTTTATCCCCAATTCTTGTTTCTGAAAAATAGCGCAGCTTATTGAATAATCTTCCATACTCATTTTAATCCTACATCAGATCCCCTAACGGACCTAGGTTTAAATTCAATTCGTCTTTTTCAATCCCAAAAACCTTCTTCAGTTCTTCCATTTTCTGTTCAAGCTTCATAAGTGTAATGCCTAATCTCTCTACTTCTTCGTCGGTCAGAGAACCCCTATCAATCCTTCTCATTCCCTGCTTTTCCATCAACTGCCTTAATAACTCTACTAAAGTTAAAACCAATTTTGCCAATCCCTTTTCAACATTATCGGGGTCAGCATTTATCCTGCTTGGAATAGTCTGCTGAATTTTTTCAATCTCTTTGATGAACTCATCAGGGGAATCCGTAAGAACTATGCTCATAATTCACCTTTTTAGTGTAATAAAATTATATGGAGGCCATGGACCGGTAAGTAAAAAATCGTATTTGCCTCCCATATCTTTTTTTAAATTATCAAATGCTTCTTTAAAACTATTTATATCCTTTTTATCAATAAGATATACAGCACTTAAAAAAAGATTATCAGTTTGCAGAATATGTAACTTTTTATCTGCAATAAAGCTGTCAAAATATTTACTTATGTCATCAGCGCGCGTCTTTGCCGATTCCTTTAAGGATTCTCGTTGTTTATATTTCCTGAATTTTAATTTTAGATAGTTCTTAGATTCTGAATTACCATCAATGATGCTTTTTCCATAAAGAGAATTTAAGTCTATATCTTTTTGTATTTCCTTTAGATTCCATAAAACTTTTAAGCTGTATTCAATTTTATTTCTAAGCTTTTTGATATTATCTTCAAAATCACTGTAATGTTTTTGAAAAGCATTTATTGCGCTTATTTTATCTTTAAATACCGTATGGAATTTGACGGGTAGGACTGTGTATTTCTCCATCAAGGATTCGATAATCTTTTCGTGCTGCATCGCACATTCTTTAATGTAGTTTGGATCATTTTCTTTCTTTACTCTGAAGTCACCGGCAATGACGCCTAAGTAGTTCAAAGGTAATATGAAAACTTCACCCCCTCCAATCCCTTCCAAAGTAAAATTTCGGTCCAAGGTATTATCATCTATAATGCAGTAAACATAAATTTCTGCAGCAATTTCCATAAGGTATCCTTAAAGCTATGTAAATATTAGGTGACCCTCTATTGACTAAGGATGGCTAGGGCTAGCATAATCAAACAACATCAAGTCGGCTCATTAAAGCGGGCAAGTTTAAAAGACTCCATTGTCTCAACTGAAGTCAAGAGAACCTTCAGTCCTAAATAAATTAGGTCAATATCAGCGCATGAAATCACAATATCTCCCGAAATAACTACGCCTTTATCAAGTATTCTGTCTAATACTTCTAGTATGGTTATATTTTCTGATTTATTATAAGTTTCATTACTCATTTTATGCTCACAACTCGCCTATTTTACAAAAATTATATGGAGGCCATGGTCCTGTAATATCAATGATCAGCCCTTTGTCCTCATAATCACCTTTAAGCGCTAATACGGTATTTGAGAAATCCGATACAGAATTTCTATTAAGTAAAAAAACAAGGTTCAAAACCATTTCATGATCTTTAAGTGTTAAATCTTTAGACTGCAATTTGTTTTCCTTTGAGTTTTCGGCAAGCCCTTTCACATGGGAATAACAGTCATTTGCATATTCGTTTGATTTTTCTTTAACTACTTTACGAATCAATTCTTCCTGCTTCTTTTTCATAAAATAAGCTTTGCCTTGCGAGGCATTGAGTATTTGATTGTTAAAATCAATTACTTGCTGATTTGTAGTTTTAACAAAATTTTCAATCTGTTCATTATTGCAATAAATTTTAACGCCCCATTCCTCTCGATCTTTTAATTCAATTAGTTTGCTATTGAGTATTTCTGAATATTTTTCCAGAAATGAAGAAAGAGTGTCCT
>JBAXXY010000217.1:0-3777 GCA_037127655.1 Lentisphaerota bacterium | reverse complement strand
ATTTTCAGGAGATATTTATGCACAAACCCAAGTTAGCAACCACTTCGCTGGCAGGATGCTTCGGTTGCCACATGTCCATCCTTGATATTGACGAAAGAATTCTGCAGCTTGTGGAACTTGTTGACTTCGACAAGTCGCCAATTGATGATATTAAAGAGTTCCATGGCCGATGTGCAATAGGTTTAATTGAGGGCGGATGCTGTAACGAAGAGAATGTCAGAGTCCTCAGAGACTTCCGCAAGCATTGCGACACTTTGATTATGCTTGGCGACTGCGCCATCATGGGCGGGATTCCTGCAATGAGAAACGATGTTTCTCTCGAAGAGTGCTACGCCACAGCTTACCTGGAAGGCCCGACAATTTACAATCCATCCGGCAAGATTCCTGATGATCCTGAGATTCCGTTAATTCTGGACAAGGTTTATCCATGCAAAGAAGTCGTCAAGATAGATTATTGCCTGCCTGGTTGTCCGCCATCGGCAGATGCAATATGGCAAACTCTTGTGGCTCTCCTGACAAATAAGCCATTGGATTTGCCATACCAACTAATTAAATACGACTGATAAAATCTGAGGCTGTTTATGAGGAAGTTAGTTATAGAACCAATTACCAGAGTCGAAGGCCACGGCAAAGTTACGATAATCCTTGATGATGAAAACAAAGTTCAGCAGGCTAGACTGCACATAGTGGAGTTCCGCGGTTTTGAGAGGTTTATTGTTGGCCGTCCGTACTGGGAAGTGCCTGTAATGGTGCAGAGGTTATGCGGGATTTGCCCTGTGAGCCATCACCTTGCGGCTGCAAAAGCGATGGATTATATCGTAGGAGTTGATAAACTAACCCCGACAGCCGAAAAGATAAGACGGTTGATGCATTACGGGCAGTTCTTCCAATCCCACGCTCTGCACTTCTTTCATCTTTGCTCACCCGATATACTTTTCGGGTTTGATGCTGATGTTGCCATAAGGAATGTCGTCGGAGTAATAAATAAATTTCCTGCGCTTGCCACTCAGGGAGTAATGATGCGCAAATACGGGCAGGAGATAATCAAGGCCACAGCCGGCAAAAAAATACACGGTACAGGTGCAATCCCGGGCGGAGTAAATAAGAGTCTGACAATCGAAGAAAGAGACTTATTTCTTAAAGATATAGACCAGATGATCAGATGGAGCAAAGACTCTATCAATATTGCCAAAGATTATACTCGTGAAAACATTGCAGAGCTTGCCAAGTTTGGATCATTTGAATCAAATCATTTATCTATCATCAGAAACGATGGAGCCTTGGATATTTATGACGGAGGCTTAAGGGCGATAGACTCTGAGGGAAACAAGATTTTCGACCATGCCGATAATCAGAAGTATCATGAGTTAATAGCTGAGGAGGTTCGCTCCTACTCCTATATGAAATTTCCATTTATGAAGATGATAGGACCCGAGGACGGCTGGTACAGAGTTGGTCCGCTTGCAAGACTCAATACATGTGACTTTATCAGCACTCCCGAAGCGGAAAAAGAACGAAAAGAATTTGTCGCATTTTTCGGGAATAAACCATGCAAAGAGTCCATGGCTTACCATTGGGCAAGGATGATTGAACTTCTCCACTGTGCTGAAGAGATAAAGAAACTTCTTAATGACCCTGACATCATGGGCAGAGATTTGCTAGTTACAGGCCAAAGGCGAGGCGAGGGCGTAGGTATTATTGAGGCTCCTCGAGGAACTCTCTTTCATCATTATAAAGTTGATGAAAATGATCTTGTCACCATGTGCAACCTGATAGTTTCTACGACAAACAATAATCAACCGATGAATCTTGCTGTCAAAAAGGTTGCAGAAAATTTTATTGACGGCAGGGCTGAAATCACTGAAGGTTTGATGAATAGAGTAGAGGTTGTCATAAGAGCTTATGACCCGTGTCTATCATGCGCTACGCATGCTTTGGGTTCCATGCCGCTTGTGGTGGAATTAGTTGATGCGAATGGAGTTTTAATAGACAAAAAGTCGAGGTAGAATCAACTTGGCAGGCATTCTAATAATTGGATATGGAAACCCCGGCAGAGCAGATGATGGACTTGGGCCGGCCTTTGCTGAGGAGATCGAGAAGATGAGTTTAAAGAGCGTCGTAGTGGAGAGCGATTATCAGCTGTCGGTAGAACATGCCTATGACATTGCCAAAAGTGAAGTTGCGATTCTTGTGGATGCTGATACTTCATGCACTGAGCCATTTGAAATAAAGAAAGTTATTCCGTCTGAGGTATTTTCGTTCAGCTCTCATAGCGTTTTGCCGGGCAGTTTGGCGACTCTAACCAAGGATTTTTCAGGTGTAGAAAAAGATATTTTCTTAATTGGGATAAGAGGCTATGAATTTAATTCCTTTAAAGAGGAGCTGTCCGATGAGGCTAAAAAAAACCTCGCAAAGACAGTAGAAGCTCTAAGTAAAATTTTAAAATATTCGAAGATGGATGAACTCAGGGAAAAACTCAATAATATGTCAAGGAGGACAGAATAATGAGAGATGGGAAAAAAGTTATTTTATGTGTGGACGATGACCAGGATATGCTTGATTCACTCAGAATTATTCTTGAAAAAAATAATTATATAATGGTCGAGGCGCCGAGCGCAGAAAAGGGATTTGTGAGATACAAAGAGAATGCTCCAGATGCCATAATAGTTGATATGATGATGGAAGAAGTTGATTCGGGAGTTCACCTTGCTAAAGAGCTCAAATTCATAGACAACAAATCTCCGATATTTATGCTTAGTTCTGCTGGTGATAATCTAAATGAAACAATTGATTATAATGAGCTTGGATTGAGCGGTGTCCTTCAGAAACCTTTTAATCCTGATCACATAATAAAACTCTTGAAATCCAAACTGCACTCAGTTTAAAGGTTCCACTTTAGATAAAATGAGCTTCAGAAACATTTCTGCCTCTGAAGCCCAAAAGATACTCAAAATATTCGAAGATTAAACTTGTCTCAATATGAATTAATTAGGGACTAAACCACCAGGAAGAGCAATATTATTGCCGCTTATTTGTATGTCACCTCCGTTTACCCAATCACCTGGATTATTAACAGTTCCTCCTCCGAGGCCGTCAAGAGTTATAGATAAGTTACTGTTTGGATAATTTGTAAACTGGATAAGAAAACTTTGAGGAAGACCGACACATGGGAAAGATGCCATATTTAAGTCAGGCAAAACATATTGTCCGTTATTTACGACTATTTCGCCCAGAACTGTCAAGACGGGCGGCGGGATACCTATTGTTATATAATATTGATTTGGCCATGTTAAAGGTTGCGGTACAGGTGATGGAGTTCCTTCAAATACAGGTATGTACAAAAATATCGTCGGCCCAGGAGGCACAGTTACAGATGAACTTCTGTTATAAATATCATCATGGTCAAGTCCATAATTCAAGCCATTATAACTCCATGCATGAACACCTTGGGAGTATTGACTAAACTCATCATAATTTCTGGCGGTATCTTGATAATAATTCCATGGAAAGCCTATCGATGTTCCGCCTGTTACTCCCCAAAGAGTGCTATCATAGACCACGCCTCTGTCTATCATAGTTTCTAATAGCCCAGTTAGTCTTCCAGTTCCATCGTTTGGCTCAGTCATGGCAGTGGACAGAACATTAATGCTAGTAAAAGGTCCAGTAGCGGTTCCGCCAACCGTACAGGTATAAGTAGAATCAGGATCAAAACTAGTATCGAGACATGAGGCTGTAATCGTAATTAACCCAGCATCGTAAGAAAAACTTGAATAAGTA
>JBAXXY010000216.1:0-3883 GCA_037127655.1 Lentisphaerota bacterium | reverse complement strand
GTATTTATATACCTGCTGACCTTTAGCATTGGGTTTCTTTTCATTAATACAATGACTTTAAGTCTCTCGAGCTTTACTGGTAACGCAGGGTTGGCAAGTTCAGTTCAGGCAACAGTTTGGATCGCATTTTGGAGCATATTGTCCTTTGTTCTGTCCGTGTTCAATTATTCACAGATAACACTTTCTTCTTCATATCTGATATTAAATGCAATTAATCTTTTAATAATCTTTATGCTAATGCCGACTATCATCATCCCAATAAATCTGACGGAAAAGAATTTAAGCTCTAATCATTAACTTCAGGCAAGAAACAAATAATGATGAGAACAAAAAATATAAATAGCAATGCGCTGGAAACTCTTCCAAATATCGGCAAAGTCTCGGCCGAAAAGCTTATGAAAATCGGCATAAATACAGCCGAAGATTTTTTATCACGCGATCCTTATCAAGTCTTCGATGAGCTTCTGGAAAGAGTTGATTCTTTTCTTTGCCGTTGTGCTTTAGCGTCAATAGTTGGAGCTAAACTAGGCAAACCATGGCATAAGATTACCAAAGAAACAGCCGCCGAATATGTGAAGAGATACCCAAATCACAGATGGAAAAATAACTGCTAGTTAGAAAACTACTCAAAGCAGACTATCTTAGAGATTTTTAATACCATCAACAACATTCTAATTTTGAAACTATGCACAAAGACTATGTTTTCATAATTGCTCTACTGCTTTTCAGTGCGGCCTGCATTTTCTGCATCTTTTACATGGCAAGAAATTTTACTCCCGACAAACTCAAAACTGCTGAAAGATTACCAAGAAATATCCCTCTGGGAGTAGTTTTCGGAACTGCCGCTATTGCTTGGTGCGTTCCTCAAGCTCTTGCCGTATTCTCATCAGACTCGCTTCTGCTGTATTCCGTTATTGCTCTCATTGCGCTACTCATAGGCTGCTTTTTTTTAGATTATTTGTTCGCAAGAGCGCTGGCTGGTTTCATCATACTTCTTTCTCATTATTTTATGGCTGAATCCTTTGCCGCTGACATACCTCTGCTCTGGCTGTTCTCTCTGGCTGTCCTGATAATGGGAACGGGGGCAATTGTGGTCGGTGGGATCCCTCACTACCTGCGTGACTTCATAAGAAAAATATGCCTGAGCAAGACTATCAAATTTACAATACTATTTCTGCTTGGCTTCTATTCCCTTATCGGAATATACACAGCAGTAATTCAACTCATTTAATACCATGGATCAAATTCAAACAGATAAGATAAACAGCTTCCTCACTCTCTGCGGAGTTAAGGATATAGAAATTTTCATTGCAAAGTGCACAAAACTCAAAGACCTTCTCTATGAAGAAAATTCAAAATACAACCTCACGAGCATTAAAGACGACTTTGAGTTCTGGAATAGACACATTGCCGACTCGGCAAGCATCGGAATCTACTTCAGAAAACAGATTTTAGGTTCAAAAACAATTGCAGACATCGGTTGCGGAGCTGGTTTTCCATCTATAATATTGGCAATCATGTATCCTGAACAACACATCATCGCCATTGACTCAACAGGCAAGAAAACAAATTTCGTAAAAATCGCAGCCGAAGCTTTGAACTTGAAAAATATTGAAGTCATCACTGGAAGATCAAACGAACTAAAAATCGCAGCCAGATTCGACCTCATTACTGCCAGAGCCGTCGCAGAACCAACTAAAATCTTTAGGGAGACTTACCATCTTCTTTCCAATAAAGGGAATTTTATCCTCTACCAGACTCCGTCCGAAATCGAAACCCACCTTTCAGTTATCAATAAGTTTACTTCACAGGATAGACTCAAATGGTCAATATCTGAAACATTTCAGATTCCCGGCGGAGAAAATCGCATCTTCCTTTACAGCAATAGAAAGTAACTAAAAGTGTCATTTCTTCTCAAATACGATTCATCAGACAAAAGAGACAAGTGGGTCGATATAGGCTGCCCTGTTCTGATATTCTGCATCCTCGCCGCTCTTTACATTCCACCATTATTCCAGACTGATTCGCTTAAAGTGTATCTAAGCTCTCATAACACTCTGATGATTCTCCTGAGTGTAATTCCATCACAACTTTTGTTCCTGATTGGCCCGCTTGCCGTCGCATTTTTTGTTAATAGATCGGTTGCTCTAAGAGAAAAACTTGCATTAATTAACTGGAAAATCTCCTATTTTTCAGAAGCACTCAAACTGGAAATGCTCCTTATTGTCCCTCTGATTGCTACCGCGGCTCTCAGCTACTTTGTATCTTCAAAATTAGGATATGATTTCAATTCAGCTCCAATTATCGAGCTTCTTTCAAAAGCAGATAAATACGGAATAGCTCTAATCTTTATATTTTCCGCAATAGTTGCGCCCATAGTAGAAGAAATAGCTTTTCGAAGAACAATCTTTACTTTCATGGCAAGGATTTTCGGTTCGACTCCATCCATAATCCTAACTTCATTCATCTTTGCCCTTATGCATGGAGGAATAATCCAGCTCCTGCCCTTATTCATTCTAAGCTTGGCTCTTCAGTACCTCTATATTAAAAACAACTCTCTGTATCCATCCATCTTGCTTCACTGTATTCACAACAGTATAATAATGCTCCTTTTTATTTTAGGAAAAATAAGCTCTGTAAGTTAGAAACTCTTCAAATAAGGAAAACTATTCATGTCCTACAAATTCATTAAAGCTCCAGCAGGAGATAAAATCACAGTCAATTCAGACGGTTCCCTCAATGTCGGAAATAATCCTGTAATCTGTTACATCGAAGGTGATGGAATAGGCGCAGATATTACCAAAGCAAGCATGCTCATGTGGAGCGCCGCCATTGAAAAAGCTTATGGAAAAACCAAAAAAATTTCATGGATGGAAGTTTACGCAGGAGAAAAAGCCAATGCCGTTTATGGCGAAAATACATGGCTTCCGCAAGAAACACTTGATGCTATTAAAGAATATACAGTCGCCATCAAAGGACCTTTGACCACTCCTGTCGGCGGCGGAATCCGTTCGCTCAATGTAGCTCTTCGTCAAATGCTTGACTTATATGTATGCCTCAGGCCAGTTAAATATTTCAAAGGCGTTCCTTCTCCTGTTTTAAAACCTGAACTTACCAATATGGTTGTATTCAGAGAAAACTCCGAAGATATCTACGCAGGAATTGAATGGCAGTCAGGATCTCCTGAAGCAAAAAAACTCATAGACTTCCTACAGAACGAAATGGGTGTAACAAAAATCCGTTTTCCTGAAACTTCCGCCATCGGAATTAAACCTGTTTCAAAAGAAGGAACAGAGCGCCTAGTCAGAGCCGCTTTGAAGTATGCCATAGCACAGAAACGCAAGAGCGTTACTCTTGTCCATAAAGGCAACATAATGAAGTTCACAGAAGGCGGTTTCAAAGATTGGGGTTATGAACTCGTCAAGAAAGAGTTCTCCGACTATGCCATTTCTGCCGCTGATTGCGACTGGAAAGCTCCTGCAGGTAAAATCCTTGTTAAAGACTGCATCTGTGATGCCTTTTTACAGCAGATATTGACCAGACCCGACGAATATGATGTTATCGCTACAATGAATCTCAATGGCGACTATGTGTCCGATGCCCTTGCCGCTTGTGTAGGTGGAATCGGTATCGCTCCCGGAGCAAATATCAATTATCAGAATGGCTCGGCAATTTTTGAAGCTACTCACGGAACAGCCCCTAAATACGCAGGATTGGACAAAGTTAATCCATGTTCGCTTACTCTCTCAGGCGAGATGCTTCTGCGTTACATCGGGTGGGATGAAGCTGCCGACATCCTTGTCAATGCTATCGAAAAGTGCATCTCTTCAAAGAAAGTCACCTACGACTTCGCAAGACTAATGACAGGAGCAACTGAACTTTC
>JBAXXY010000215.1:0-3893 GCA_037127655.1 Lentisphaerota bacterium | reverse complement strand
AGAAACGAAGTTGACTTATTATCGCTCTTTTCATTTTCAAACAAGAAAGCGATAGCCTTCCCGAGAGTCGTCAAAGGAACTGAAAAACTCGACTTCTACTTGATTAAAAAATTGGATGAATTTGAGAAAGGTGTCTTTGGTCTGATGGAACCAAAACCATCACTGCCAAAAATAGAGATAGAAAAAATAGACCTCTTCCTAATCCCGGGAGTTGCCTTTACTAAATCAGGCGAACGACTAGGTTACGGCGGAGGTTATTATGATGAAACTTTAAGGTTTAAAAATCCTAATGTTGGAACTTTTGGCATCTGCTTTGACATACAGTTAGCCGAAAATATTCCATCTCAAAGCTGGGACATCAAAATGGATTTCATCGTAACCGAGTCAGGAATCAAAAAGGCGATAAAATCTACTCACTGACCGGTTTAAACTCTGCCCAGACTGGACCTTTATCTGTTTCCTTGACCAGGACTTCAATTTTCTTTTCAAATTCGGTCAACTTTTTTGAACACAGGTCGGCAAGTTTCTTTCCCTCTTCATAATTTTTCATCATATCTTCAAGGGGAAGTTTCTTGTTTTCCATGTTCGCAACGACAACTTCAAGCTGTTCCATCGCCTTCTCAAATGTAATTTCTTTCTCGGACATATCAGTTTCTCTTTATATGTATAGTAAAATTACTTCTTGACCCAGTAGCCGTTTTTCTGGATGTAGTGCCCGCTGGCTTCATTCTGGGCTATCTGGGCGGCGCGCAGTCTTCCTACAGCATCGGCTGTTGAACCGGTTTTCTGAGCAATCATCTCATATGCGGCTTTGCGGTCAGCATTCTCGGCATTTACTATGCTCTGTCCTTCTGAAGATGAAGCGACATAGGCAAGGTATCCGCTGGAGTTTTCACCGATAATGCCTTTGTCCTTGAGAACTATAATTGCAGGAAGCCTCTGGCTCATTCTGTCTTTGATGTCATCTGAATAACCAAGGGCAAAGATTGAAAAAATTAATGCTAGAGAAATTGCGACTTTAGTAAAAATTGATTTCATTATATTATCTCCTTTGTTTTAAAGTTTATTAGTATCTGTTGTGCTTTGGGTTTGAACCTGAGGCAAAGTCTGTGTTCCAGTTGATTTATCCTGTGTAGAGATTTTTTCGGCTTTCTTGTCCAAATCACCGAAGAAGTCATCAAGCTGTTTTTCCACCTTCACATTAACATCTATTGTTATGTGCATGGGTTTTATTTCGATAGGTTTGACATCCACTTCGCTCTTTGTGTAAATACACCCCTGAAAGAGAGCTGTCAGGCAGAGAATCGAGGCAATTGATAGAGTTTTCTTCATAAAAGACGCCTTGTTTTTATAGTTGTTTCAAATAATTCTGCATCTGCTTATTATACCATAGAAGTTTATTAAATGGCAATTTGATATTTACATCAAGCCTAATTCCCTGAAAAACTGAACCTGCGCTATTTACATCGACTTTGACAAAACCGCCAATTTCCTTCTTATAAACAAATGGCAGGGGTTTGGCAGGTTTGCCGTCAAACTGGAGTTTTAAAATCATATCATCGCCTTCTGAATTCAAATAGAGTTTTACCCAGTCATAATCAAAATCCTTCAAGGCCATCTGGGAAAGTTTGAGCTGATCGAACTGCGGAGTTCCATCTGGCACGCCATCTGTAATAGAATCAATTGCACCGCCCTGAATATGGATCTTGCCACTATCACCCGGAGTCGAATAGAGAAACCCGTTTCCAAACTCAAGCGAATCCTCTTTAATAATCAAAGGCAAAGATCCATTAAGTGTCCCCTCGCCTTCTGCCTGACCCACATTAAACTGCCTGAGGAGCTGTGCCAGATTCACTCTGTCGCAGGAAATCGCTAGAGCATAATTCTTTTCTGTAGGATTTATGCGTATGGCCTGAATTGACACTATCCCTCCGCACCATTGAGCTCCTATTCCTTCAAAAAGGATTGCTTTGAAACTCTCGATATGGAAGAGCGCATATATATTTTCCAATGAGATAGTCCCAAAAGTGAAGTTCTTCACTTTTAAAGTTTGAGAAGGCATACTCTGGAGATTAATAAGGTCATCCAAATGAAGATTTAGCGAAACTCCAGATGCTACAGCCGAGGCGTCCTTTATTTTCATATCAATTGTTGAATCAGAAATCTTCAGGTTCATTCCCGATTTTATTCCTGAATGGGCTATCTTCATGAACCCATCTGCTTCAAATTCGCCTTGATAGGTAATACCCTTTGCCTTTGGGAACCATGCTCCTAAGTCAAAAGGAATCGCAAGGTTGTATTTTGGCAGATTAAAAAAGAGTTCTACGAAGAAAAGTCCGTTTGCGCCTTTTCCGAACTGCCCATTCATCTTTACTGCCATATCAGGAAGAACCACATTTGGAGCGACTGCCAAGAAATCAACAGAACTGCCATTATTATTGACCTCACCGGATAAAGAGCCTAGGTTAAAATTTTTGTAAGTGATGTTCCCGATTGAGACAATCCCTTTTCTTGGAGTGTCTGAAGTCTGTGCTGGTTCAAAAGGAGCAGTCGCGTTAAATGAATTTACCGAAAGATCAAAATCTGGCATCTGAATATCTTCAATTCCAAGGGACAGTTGCCCCTTATATAATTGGTCTGACTTCCTTAAATCCGCACTCAAAGAGACACTTTTAAGCAATGCTCTTCCTTTGGGCATATTGAGACTAAACGCTTCTGATTTTAGATCTCCTTTTATTGAACCTTCAGAGAAATTATATGCAAAGTTAATATTCAATGGGATACTATTTGCAACCCCAGTAAAAGGCATTCCCACGCTCAAAGCCGTACAACCTGAAATTGCTTCCTCTGCTAATAAGACATCAATCTTAAAACTGCTTAAGTTAGCCAGTTCCTTTCCATTTTGTTCGATAGAAATAGGGCTGGAGTCAATCTCAAATGATTTGCCCGAACCCTTTGCCTTGAGTTCAATAATAGGCGAAGAAACTTCGTTTCCTTTCGAGTTTAACTTTCCATCTTTGAGAATCGCTTGCGCATCCAAAGATTTTATAGAAAAAGGAGAAAGAGCAATCTCAGCCGAAATATCTGATGTCAGCAAACCTGAAACTTCACTTCCTTCAGGCAATAAGCCGTAAAGTGATTTCAGATTAAACTCTTTAATATTCAGAGTAAATCGAGCTGCTTTTGGATCAAAAGCGAATTTTGCTTTTATAGGTTGTTCGCGGAAGAAGAGCGAAAGTTCGCCCTGTCCTGCTTTATAGTTTTGGTCAGGACGGTATGTGAGCTCAAAAGGAATGACAAAATGCTTTCCATGATAATCAACCTTTAGAAGAGAATCGCGTATCTCGACAGATGATATGACAAAAGCGTTTGAAGAGGCATCACCCTTAGGCTGTGTGTTTTGGAATTTAGACAAATCCAGAGATGAAAAACTAATTTTTTTGCCGTCATAAGCGCAATTTATTTCTGCTCCTGTCAAAACCAGCGACTTGATCTTTTTTTCGGCAATTATTCCCCAGATTGAATAGTCAGCATCAATGGAAGAAACTGAAATAACAGAATCTGCACCCTCTCCAAGAGCTAAAGAATCAAGGTCAATACCACTAAACGATACGCGCCTTACTGAAAGTGAAAATTTACCAAAACCCAACCTTTCTACAATACCAGGCAGGGAATTTTCAATGATAAAGGATAACGAGTTATAGACAACAATCAGGACAGCAATCAAGAGGAGCAAAAAATATAGTGAAAACTTTAATGGCTTGCTTAGTTTAGACATAAAACCAAATGTTGATATATACTAAAAAACTGCGTCACATGATGGATTATAATGTTATTTCAAGCTTAAATCCAGACAGACTAACAAAAGGAAAGAAATCTTGAAACAGAAAATA
>JBAXXY010000214.1:0-3936 GCA_037127655.1 Lentisphaerota bacterium | reverse complement strand
GAAAAGTATATATAAAATGAATGCGTAAAGTAGTAAATTCAGAAGAGCTGAAATCCATGCGTATTTCAGGTATTTGGTTTTGCTGAAAAGAATCTTAACTCCCTCAAAAGGGAGTTTCATTGTGGAAGTGAAGGTTACTGAAGTTTTCATATTATTCTGCTATTTAATTTTTTCTGCCTGGAATACCATAAAACTAGCATCTTTCCAGGCATCAGATGGGAGTAAAGCTTTTCTTGATAAATGTGCAAGAGTTTCTTCAAGATTCCAGCCCTGTTCGGTCGCTACCTGTGGAAGAAAAACAGCGCTGCATCCATCCTTCTCCAAAATAATTCCATCTCTACCTATAATGATTTCTTTATAAGATTTTATTTTTTCAGGCACAGTAAGAATAGATATTTCATAACTAAGAACCGGCAACTCGCTTTTTGTTACCGGATAAAAACGATGGTCCATGAAGGCAGAACTTACAGCGAGATTTATCACTGCCTCATAAATAGGATAAACTGCATATATGTTGCCTATGCATCCCCGAAGTTCGCCATTTTCAGTAATAGTAACAAAAACGCCTCTTTTTTCCTTCATAGGGGCAGTGATTTTCATATCTATGTCTTCAGAGGACGGGATCTTTCTATTATCTAAAAAATATTCGACTGACTTTTTTACCGTTATAAGAAGTTCTTTTTTATCATCTTGAGTCAGTCCTGTTTCTGTGCTATCCTTGGGTTTAGTTCTTTCCCATTCGCCTGTGAACCCCATGGAGCAGTAGCTTACTGAATTGCTAAAACTGCCTGTGATTTTGCCGGATGTCGAATAGTCGAGCAGATAAGATTTTGAATCTTCAGGCAAGAGCAGCAGCAAAAGTTCAATGCCATACCTTCCACAGATAGTATCATTAGTTTTGTCTATAAACTCCTTAAATCCGACATAGTCCAAATGGAGAATATTTTTTACTGCTTCCATGTCCCTATCTCTTAATTTTGATTCAACGCTCCCATCAGCAGGAAACGGAAGATAATCGAAATTTTCGCCGTAATGAGTAAAGTCGGAGCTTACGATAACGAGAGTTTCATTATCCAGCATCGGTTTTAATTCATCGGCTAAGGCCTTTAAGGTTTTGCTGTCCAGAGATCCAATTACAATGGGGATTATCTTAAAGTTTGTAAGAGCATGTTGAATAAAAGGTAATATTATCTGAATGCTGTGTTCTCTATAATGAACATTGTAGTTCAGTTCGCAATATTGTGGAGATTTCTTTAACTTGGTAGTTAAATCAGTATCTACCTCCACTTTTCCCAGCGGCGTAACAAAATATTTTACATTCTGCACACTGAATTGATTTAGAAGTTGAGCGTAATGGGAGGTTCCTATAATGAAAACTTTGGTATATTTTTTACCGACTATTTCCTTTATTCCATAGGCGGCAGTCTGAGCAGAATATACATATCCTGCATTAGGAAGAATAAGAGCTATGACTTTGTCTAGATTCTGAGTTTTTACATTGCTTAAGTCTTTATCTATCTGAAACTGCAGTTCCTGTTTATTTGCAGAGTACCATATCCCAGCCAAAGGAGAATCAATTTCATCAGGTGCCTGAGAGTGAATGCTTGTTAGCGCAAAAAGTAAAACTAATAGCGATAGCAGTTTTTTCATATAAATCTCCGATTCAGGTTTATAACATAATAATATTTACCAGATTCCAGGAATAGCTCTGTTGCAAACAGGACAATGCCCGTCTTTAAGAATATTTCTGCGAATTAGATAACCTTCTCTTTCTATAAGTAAAGTCTTGCAAACGGGGCAATAAGTATTTTCGCCGGTATTGCCAGGGGCATTGCCTATATAAACAAAATTGAGCCCATTGTGAAGAGCTATTTCTCTTGCGCGCTCAAGAGTTTTAAGAGGTGTAGGTGGAAGATTTGAAAGCTTATAGTCAGGATGAAACCTCGTAAAAAAAATCGGAGTGTCTGGTCCCAGGTTATCATAAACCCATTTCGTAAGTTTGTCGAAATCTTCTTCGCTATCGTTTCTATTTGGTACCACCAGGTTAACGACTTCTATCATGACATTTGCTTTCTTCAGGGTTTTTAAAGTATTCAGGACGCTGGAAAGATAGCCGCCGACCTCATCTTTGTAGAATTTTTCGCTAATCCCTTTTAAATCGACTTTTATCACATCAAAATACTCTGCGATTGCCAGAAGAGGTTTTTCATTTATATAGCCTGAAGTAACCATTACATTCCGGAGCTCTTTTTTGTGAGCAAGTTTGGCGATATCTCGCATATACTCGTAATAAGCAACAGGCTCTCCATAGGTAAAAGCAATGGAGGGAAGATTTTTAGCAATAGCCAGATTAACAATGTCTTCTGGAGTCATAAATTGAATGATTTTTATTTCTTCAGGATAAGCTTGAGAGAGACTCCAGTTCTGGCAAAAACTGCATTTTAAAGGACATCCTACTGTAGATAAAGACAAAATTTCGCTTCCTGGAAGCATGTGGAAAATAGGTTTTTTCTCTATCGGATCAATATGAATTGAAGCTGGTTGATTGTAAACCTCCGTGTAGAGTGTGTTATTTTTATTTATCCTGACTTTGCATAACCCTCTCTGCCCTTCAGGAAGAAAACAATAGTTTGGGCACAGTTCGCATTGTACACCGAGGTCTTTTTTGTGCCAGTAACTTGCTTCTTTCACAAAATTGTCATTTACTTTGACAAGTGAAAGCTCATAGGGAGATTTTGCAAGGATTAGCATTCCGAGCAGAAGCGCCAGGATTAGAAAACTGAAGGTTACCCCTATTTTTTCGATAAAGGTCAAAAGGAAGTTATTTCTTACCATACGCCATCACCATTAAAAGCAGTAAAGAAATGAACGCTATAGTAATTGTATGCCCCAATAAAGGCAGAAGCAATGTTCCCGTAATCAAAGCTCCAAGAGCTGAACCCATCAGGTCGGAAGAATAAAGTTCAGAGACAGTTACCTCACCCGAAATCCCAGATATTTCTCTTCGTCTTGAGAAGGAGTTGAATAACGCACCGAGTGAGACCCCACCGAAAAAGTTCCAGACAAAAACTAAAGCATTTATCAGGAATAATTTTTCAAGAAATCCAAATTTCGTAGCCAGAAATAAAATTTCTATTCCTATTAACCATAATAAAAGAAGCAAAAATGACCATTGAAAGCTACTCTTAGATTTTTGCTTATACCCATATCTCAGAAATCCTCCCAGCCCCAATCCAAGCATAAATATAGCAGTTACAAGTCCATATAGGTAATATAGATAACCTGATATAATTTGATAATAATTTAGAAGCATTATTTCCCCTGCAATGCTCACCAGGCCAATGAAAAACATTGAAATAGAATTATTGCTGAGGAGCAAGTAACGGCTTAAAGTTTTGAAATAGCGTTTGAATAAATAGAAGAAAAAAATGACCAACATAACAAGAATCACCCAACTGTCATTGAGGTTATTCATTATCCACTTTTTAAGAGCGCCGTTATAGATTTTAAGGGCAAAGAGTGTATTGACTTCAGAGTTAAGACTGCTTCCAATCAACTTTGAATATTCAGACAATCTTTCATCATTAAAATAATGTTTTACATAGGCGCTATTAATATGCTTTAAGTCAAGATTACCCTGTGTAAGTCTATATAGGATTCTTTCCTTCAATGCTGGGAATTTCGCGTTAGATGCAAAAAAATGGAAACTTTCCGCAGGCAGTATCTCTACAAAAGGAAATTCACTGTAAAGAGTACTCCTGATGATTTTTAGATTTTTTAAGGAAGAGTAAGTTAAATTATTTTCTTCGTAAGGAATGTTTAAAGCCACAATTCCTTCTGGAGTAAGAATTTTGGATAATTGTTTGTAAAAGTAATCAGAGTAATAAGCATCATTGGCTATTGTCGTCGGAAGGCCGACATTGACATATATAAGAT
>JBAXXY010000213.1:0-3952 GCA_037127655.1 Lentisphaerota bacterium | reverse complement strand
CAATATATAATCTCTAAAAATCCCTATGTATCAAGAGCAACCGCTCGTCCTAAGCGGGTGAAAGGCAATTGAAGAAAGTTAATGAGTAAACCAGACCTTACAGAACGAGACATCTGCACCAAATACATTACACCTGCTTTAGAAAAAGCCGGCTGGGATCCTATGACTCAATTTCTTGAAGAATTTCCTCTCACAAAAGGCCGTGTGATTGTACGCGGACAGCTTCACACCCGCGCAAAGAATAAACGCGCAGATTATGTCCTATTTTACAAACCTAATATTCCCATTGCTGTCATAGAAGCCAAAGATAATAATCATACTGTCGGCGACGGTATGCAGCAAGCTTTGGAATATGCCGAACTTCTTCATGTGCCATTTGTCTTTAGTTCTAACGGCGATGGCTTTTTATTTCACAATAACATTTGCACCGATGGACAAATTGAACGCGAAATAGGAATGAATGATTTCCCGTCTCCGGACAACCTATGGAGGTTATGGTGCATCCATAAAGGAATTACGCAAGAGCAGGAAGCAATTGTCTCGCAGGACTATTACAGCGATGGCGGCAACAAAACACCGCGCTACTACCAACTAATTGCGATAAATAAGACTATCGAAGCTATTGCTGCCGGTCAAAAGCGCATTCTGCTGGTTATGGCAACTGGAACCGGAAAGACATTTACCGCATTTCAGATAATCTGGCGGCTTTGGAAATCTCGTGCCAAAAAGCGGATACTTTTTCTGGCTGACCGTAATATTCTGGTCGACCAGACAATGACAAATGATTTCAAGCCTTTCGGGTCGGCAATGACTAAAATTCAGAAACGACAAGCCAATAAATCTTATGAGATATACCTCTCTCTTTATCAAGCAGTTAGTGGTACAGAAGAAGAGAGTAATATTTACAAGCAGTTCTCGCCTGATTTTTTTGACTTGATCATTGTTGATGAGTGTCACCGCGGAAGCGCAGACGAAAATTCCAACTGGCGCAAAATTCTTGATTATTTCGTTTCAGCGACCCAGGTGGGAATGACTGCTACACCTAAAGAAACAGAGGACATATCAAATTCGGTTTATTTTGGCGATCCCATTTATACCTATTCATTGCGGCAAGGTATTGATGACGGGTTTTTAGCTCCCTACAAAGTTGTTCGTATCGACTTTGATAAAGACCTTACCGGTTGGCGGCCGGATAAAGGAATGCTTGATAAATATGGCAATGAAATAGAAGATCGCATTTTCAATCAAAAAGATATGGACAAGGCGCTTGTGCTCGAAAAAAGAACGCAGTTAGTTGTCAGAAAAATCTCAGAATTTCTAAAACAGACGAACCGCTTTGATAAAACAATTGTCTTTTGCGACAATATTGACCATGCCGAAAGGATGCGGCAGGCACTAGTCAATGAGAACGCCGACTTAGCGGCTGAAAATCCCAAATATGTAATGCGAATCACCGGCGATAATGAAGAGGGGAAATTTGAGCTCGATAATTTTATTTTTCCGGAGTCAAAATACCCGGTCATTGCTACTACCTCAAAATTAATGTCCACAGGAGTTGATGCTCAAACTTGTAAGTTGATTGTATTAGATCAAATAATACGGTCAGTGTCCGCATTCAAACAGATTATTGGCCGAGGCACGCGCATCAATGAGGATTACAACAAGTATTACTTCACGATAATGGATTTCAAGAAAGCAACGGAGCGTTTTGCAGACCCGGATTTTGATGGCGACCCCGTTGTTATCTATTCGCCTAAGCCTGATGAATCCCCTGTTCCCCCCGGATGATGTCGAGCTTATTGACACCAAAGGCGGCGTAACTATATTGGTGGGGTTGACAAAACTGGAGACAGCGAAAACAGATTGCCGGGCGATATTGGTTACCCCATTGGCGGTGACAAACCACAAATCAGACGATACTATGTAGCAGAAGTGCCCGTTTCTGTAGTTGCCGAGAGAGTACAATACTATGATGAGAATGGAAAGCTGATTACAGAATCGCTTAAAGATTATACAAAAAAGACAATAGCCAAAGAGTTTTCTACGCTTGATGATTTTTTAATAAAATGGAGCAAATCCGAAAAGAAACAGGCAATCATCGAAGAGTTGGCAAATGAAGGTGTATTTTTTGACGCACTTGAAGCAGAAATCGGGAAGGAACTCGATCCTTTTGATATTGTTTGTCATGTCGCATGGGACAAACCTCCATTAACACGGCGTGAACGGGCAGAAAAGGTTAAGAAGAGAAACTACTTTTCAAAATACAGTGAACAAGCGCAGCGGGTTATTTCCGCGCTTCTCGATAAATATGCGGATGAAGGTGTGATACATATCGAAGAACCTCAAATATTGTCAATTACTCCATTTTCGGGCTTTGGTACACCAATGGAGATTATCAAGGCTTTTGGCGGTATCAAGAAATACGAGAATGCCATCCAGGAACTTGAAACCCAAATTTATACAGCATAAAGAAAAGGAGATTAGATGCCTCTTAGCACACTCATTAAAATGATTCAGGATATTATGCGCAAGGATGTGGGCGTCGATGGCGACGCGCAGCGCATTAGCCAGATGGTATGGCTTCTATTCCTGAAAATATTCGATGATAAAGAGCAAGAGTGGAAACTTACACTCAAAAGCTATAAGTCACCGCTTCAATCTCGTTTCCAATGGTCGAACTGGGCTGCAAATCCTGAAGGCATAACTGGTGAAGAGCTTATGAACAATGACTTATTTCCTGCACTTAAAAGGCTGGCGACAACCGCAGGAGTTACGCCGCAGGGCAAAGTTGTCGGTAGCGTTTTCGAAGATGCCTACAACTATATGAAATCGGGCACGCTGCTCAGTCAGGTAATCAACACCATTCAAATGGATGTTGACTTCAATTCTTCATCCGACAGACATTTTTTTAATGACATCTACGAAAAAATACTGAGCGATTTGCAGTCCGCAGGTAATGCCGGAGAATATTACACGCCGCGCGCAGTTACTCAGTTCATGGTGGATATTATTAACCCGCAACTTGGCGAAACCATTTTAGACCCTGCATGCGGCACCGGTGGTTTTCTGGCTAGTACGATTGAGCATCTGAAAAAACAGCTGAAGACTTCTAAAGATAACGAGGTGCTGCAAGGTTCTATTAATGGCGTAGAGAAAAAGCCGCTTCCTCACATGCTGGCAATTACCAATATGATGCTTCATGGAATTGAAGTTCCAACCAATATCCGGCATGATAATACGCTCAGCCGCCCTTTGAAAGACTACGGCTCTAAAGACCGGGTGGACTGTGTGATTACAAATCCCCCTTTTGGCGGCATGGAAGAAGACGGCATAGAGAACAATTTTCCAAAGAAGTATCAGACCCGCGAAACAGCAGACCTCTTCATGGCTTTGATAATGTTTCTTTTAAAGCACAACACCGGAAGAGCTGCAATAGTTTTGCCTGATGGGTTTTTGTTTGGAGAAGTTGTAAAGACAACGATCAAAAAGGAACTCCTGGAGGAATTTAATTTACATACAATTGTTCGCTTGCCAAATGGCGTTTTCAGCCCATACACAGGCATTAAAACAAATCTTCTTTTCTTTGATAAAGGGACGCCAACAAAACAAGTTTGGTTTTTTGAACATCCTTATCCGGATGGCTATAAATCATACTCTCGATCCAAGCCTCTTACCATAGAAGAATTCGATATCGAAAAGAAGTGGTGGAACAAGCGGACACAAAATGAATATGCCTGGACAGTTACCATTAAAGAAATTGAAGATAGAAATTACAACCTTGATTTCAAGAACCCTCATGTTGTTGACATTGCACATGGCGACCCCGATGAACTGATGAAAGAATATGAAGCTATTTCAAAACAACTTATAGCTACTCGCGATGCTTTAAAAAGCAAACTGATGCAGGCTTTGGGAGGCCGCTAGTATGGAAGCAAACCGCATCGAATACAAA
>JBAXXY010000212.1:0-3969 GCA_037127655.1 Lentisphaerota bacterium | reverse complement strand
TGTAGAGTTCAGATACTACAAGAAGATCTTTATGCTCTTTAGTGCTTAATCCTGTCAGAGATATGGTATCGCCTTTCCAAGTATTACCCATCTGTTACTGCTCTTAAGTTTTCCGACAAACGGCAGTATGAAGTTTTCGAATTCTTCCTGGTTATGTCTAAACTGATACATTATAATTTCTCTAAAGTGCAAATATTTTAGTGTCATAAAGTGTAATTCCTTACACTAGAAATGCTTGTGAATAATTAATGAATCTCTAATTAAGGATGTCAAACATAAAAATCATATACAATTATAGAGAATTGGTATGCACCTTAGTCAAGTGCATACCCCAGAAAATTATTTTATCAGTGTCTTTTTTTCGGAAAGATTTTATATAGAGTCTTATCCCAGAAAGCTTCAAAGTTTTCATCTTTAACTATACATTGGTTAACAACTAATGCCAAATCTAAGGCTGAGAAAAATGAGCGGTGTCTTCTTGATTTAGTGAATCTTTCTCTGCTGAAAAGTTTGTTCTGCAGAAAAATCGCATCAACAGCCTCGCAGATCATCCATCTTGGGAAATTCATTGGGTGAAAGACTTCCCTTAGAACTCTTCTCATTGGTTTCTTTTCATCATGTTCATACAGATGAACGGCGTCTTCGGGATTGCCTGAAAATTTCAATGCTATAAATGGCAGAGCCATGGCAGACATAGCATTAATCAGTGAATCAGGAATCTTGTTCTCTAGCATAAATTCGCATCTGCTCTTGAGAAGTTCCATTGCTAGTTTTGCTTCTTTGGATTGGAATGAAGAGTGCAGATTAGGCATAAAACTTGAGAGGAACCCATATTCATAGAAGACATTAAGTATCTTCCAGGCGTAAGTTTTTTTAAGTATCTTTTCAAGTTCAAGAGTGAGTCTTGAAAGCGACGCCAGCTTTATATCACTCTGCATCCTGACAAGTGCTGACTGGGTCTGATCTTCGAGTGTAAATCCATATTGACCGACAAGTTTCAAGGCTCTGAGCATCCTGACGGGGTCTTCTGAAAATCTAGTCGCAGGGTCGCCTATTACCCTGACAATTTTTCTTTCCAGGTCTGATAAACCTTTGCAAGTATAGTCAATGATCCTTTTTTTAATGGGGTCGTAGAAGATGGCATTTACTGTGAAGTCTCTTCTCCAGGCATCCTCATAAGATGTTCCATATTCGTTGTCGTTTCTGATTAGCATCGAGGCCTTCTCGTCTTTGCTATGATAGGCGTGGTGATGGTGATGATGTCCATGGTCAGGATTGTCGTCGGCTTGCTGGTCATCATGGTTTTGTTCCTGTAGCTCTCTTTCAAGTTCCTGTTCCCTTGCCTGGTCTTCTATCTCTTTTTTGGAAGGAATGCGTCTGAAAGTGCTCACTTCAATGATGTGCTCTCCGTCTCTAATGTGGACTATTTTAAATCTTCTTCCTATGATTCTGGCTCTCCTTCTTGAGAAGACTTCTCTCACCTCTTCGGGCGTGGCGGCAGTAGAGACATCGTAATCTTTCGGCGTTCTATTGATGAGCAGATCTCTAACTGCTCCGCCGACAAGATATGTCTCGTATCCGTGCCGGTTTAGTCTTTGGATTATTTCGAGCACTGCGTGAGTGTCTATAAGGGCATTGAGGTCAATGTTTCTGGTAATAAAGTCATTTTCAGATCGCATGAGTTCTTGTTATTCCTAAAGTTGTTTTGCGCAAATTGATGATGTTAAGTTTTCGAGAACGAGTCTGAGCGTCTGGTTGCCTGAGACCAATTCAATATTAGCATTCAGAAGAGTTGAGAAAATATCAGCTAACTCCCTTTCATTAAACCTTAAAGACTGTTCGTACGATTTAAAAGCTTTGAAAGGATGAATCTTGGAAATTGCATCAGGCAGTAATGATTTATCGACGGATTCGAGTTTTGCTTTAAAGTTATAGTAATTCAGAATGCCTCTTATCCCGAGCTGTTGAGATACTGACTTCATATTTAGGATATCTTTGAATTTTCTGGCTGCCGTGTAAAGGAGGGGAAGTTCAGGTGAAGATTTATCTTTTGGCTGAGGATTATCTATTAAAATATTAAGGGAGTAAAGAGCCTCCTTAAGGTTTTTTGATGCCAGCGCTTCCGAAAAAGCCCATACAGCCATCTCGTAAGTCTTGGAGCATATTGCCTTGCAGTCCTCTACTTCGACTGCTGTTTTACCATCAGTGTAAGCCGAAACTTTCTCCATTTCTGCCGAAAGCCTTCCGCTGTTTGTTCCTGCGGCATTGGCTATAAATTCTACAGCATCATTGTTGATTCGTTTGCCGTCATTTTTAAAGAAATCTCTTATTTTAGCAGTTACATTTGCCTGAAAATCGGGATCGAATGAGGAGATTTCATTGAGTTCAATAAGTTGTCCATTTTCCTTGAAGAACTTATATATTGCGGCTTTCTTCGGGAGGTTCGGGCCATTGATGAGAATTTTGAGGTTTTCATTAGTAACTTCGTTATTCAGAGCTTCGAGTAGAATGTCTTTAAGCGTTGTGTCTTCCTTAGTCTTTTTTTCAGATTCACAAATTATGTCGAATGGAACATTCTTAAACCAGATAACTCTTTTGTCAGAGAAGAAAGAAGGGGTGTTAACGCTGTCGATAAAAGCACCGATACTCTCGGAGAGTTTTTTCTTTTCGGTATCGGCGTCTATCATTTCAAATGATGCATCGTCGCTTAATGAATTTTTCAGAGATGAAGAAAACGCCATAGCTTCTCGCTTGATTGAGAGTTCGTCATTGCCGGTAATAAGTATAAAGTTCTTCATCTTATAGAGTTATCTTTAGTCTAATCATTCAGGGATGAAATTTTGTTCTATTTGCAGAGTTGATATTGTTTCAGTGAGAAGTTTGACTGCATTCTCAACATCATTAAGATCAACCATTTCTACCTGCGTGTGCATATATCTATTAGGAATGCTTATCAGCGCTGTGGCTACACCGCTCTTGGTCAATTGGATAACTGCCGTGTCTGTCCCGCCGGAAGCTCTGAATCCTGCATCTTCCTGATATTCTATCTTGTTCTCTTTAGCTGTGCTGCGAAGGAGTTTTCCTAAAACAATATTGTTGTCGGCATTTCTGTGAAGTATCGGACCTTTGCCGAGTTTTGCTACGCCGTACTGTTTGACATTAATATCTGGCGTATCAGTGGCAAATCCTACATCAATCGCAATGCCTACATTCGGGTGAATACTAAAAGCGGCTGTCTGAGCGCCTCTCAATCCTAGCTCTTCCTGTACAGTCCCGACGCAGTAAACACCTATGTTTTTGAGTTTTTTTGCAGAAAGAGACTTAATAACTTCAGCGGCTATGAAAGCTCCTATTTTGTCATCTAAGCTCTTTGAAACCAGTCTGTCATTGCGAAGCAGAGTGTAGTTGGGTTTGAAAGCTATCGGGTCGCCTATAGATACAAGTTCTTCAGCGGTTTTCTTGTCGGAAACTCCTATGTCTATCCACAGGTCTTTAATTTCAATTGACTTGTCTCTGTCTTTTTGCTCGACAAGGTGTATGGGTTTCTTCCCTATAACCCCTGAAATTTTACCATTTTCAGTCAGTACTTCTACTTCTGTGCCCGGAAGAGTGATTTTATCTATTCCTCCGACTGAACGGAAATAGATAAAACCATTGTCGCAGATATGAACAATCTGAAAGCCGATCTCGTCATAATGCCCGGCCAGCATAACTTTAAATGGAGCGTCTTCATTTATGATGCCGAAACTATTTCCCATTATGTCTGTGAAAACCTTATCGCAGAATGAGCCTAGGTATTCTCTGTAAACCCTTCCTGCATAATATTCGAAGCCGGACGGCGATGAAGTCATAAGTAACTTCTTTAAAAAATCTTTGCTCTGTTTGGTAAACATAAAATTTTCCTTGTACTAAAACTTTAGAAGTAGATTGTTGTGAGCATTACTTTTATTAGCTTGTTCCATATAATAT
>JBAXXY010000211.1:0-3987 GCA_037127655.1 Lentisphaerota bacterium | reverse complement strand
GCCATAATCCCCTATCTGGTTTTAGCTTGGATTATAGTTAAAACCAGATAGGGGATTATGGCTATTTGGAAGAATTTAACAAAAAATTGGTTTAGCTTTTCCAGAACAGCGCATTCATTTCCAAAAAATAATCCGAAAAATAGCCCTAAGCTGATAGAAAGGTATAATTTTTGTCCAAATGTCAATTTTTTATAAAAGCTGAACATCTTTTATGATATTAAGAAAATGTTTTTAAATTGTAGCTGAAGTCTATAATTCCACAATTCTATACAAAATTATAAGGTTGTTTATGGAAAGAAACAGCATGATTTAACAAGAGAGAGAAGTTTTTAGCTTATAAGGCGAGTTTGAATTCACTTTAAAGAAATATATTTCAGTATTTAAACAAATTGCGAATAAAAACTTCTTTTTGGAATTTAAGACTCTGTTAGCTTTGTACTAATGGGTTAGAATAAAAAATATTATAAGAAAATGTAAACTAAATTAGAAGAGAAGAGATTATGCTGGCAGATTTATTTGAGGTAAAAGAAACGGCAGACAAGGGGAAAGGGCTGTACACAAAACAATTTATACCGAAAGGAACAATAGTTTGTTTTGAATCAACAGAATACAAAATAGTACCTGAAAAAGAATACAATAAAATATCTAAAGTAAAGAAAGAGCATATCTATCGCAGGGCTGATGGCGCATACATAGCCCCGTCTGATGATTCCAAATATTTTAACCACTCCTGTAATGCAAATGTTCTTGACTCCAGGCTTGGATTTGATATCGTGGTTAGGGACATCAAAAAAGGCGAAGAAGTAACATATGACTATAGAGCCTTTTATTTCAAGGAAATGCAATGCAATTGCGGAGCAAGAAACTGTTGTAAACTTATTACTTACGAACATCCCACTCCGGAAAAACTGAGGTTCCTCTGGACAAAAAGAGTTGATTCTGCTTTGAGGCAGATTAACAAGGTAGAACAACCATTGGGAGAAAAAGTCAGATACAGAATCGGGGCTCGCTAGGCATCAAGAAGCAGCATTTAAAGAGATTCGTGGCAATGCGTAAATATTAGACTCAAGAATATCATAAGGACTGGGAAAAATGAATAGAATTTTAAGATGTATTGTTTTTATTGTATTAGCTGCAGCTTTTGTTTCGTGTTCAAAAAATACCAGAACTCTATATGTGCATACATGGGCTGAATATTTGTGCCCTGAAGTGATAGCCGATTTTGAAAAAAAATATAACTGCGAAGTTAAAGTAGTTTTGGACTACTTTGATTCAAACGAAGCCATGTATGCCAAATTGAAGATAACAGGAGGGGGCGAGTACGACATAGTTATTCCGTCAGGATATATGGCATCTTTAATGAAGCGAAATGACTTTATAGATGATATAGACAAGAGCCAGATTCCGAATCTTAAAAATATAGAGATGCAATATCTTCAAAAAATGAACGATCCTGATATGAAATATTCTGTTCCGTACGGCATAGGTTTTTGTGTTTTGGGATATAACAAATCAAAAATTCCTGATTTAAAGCCGACCTGGCAAAATTTCGGAAATCCGCAATTTTTCCATAAGATAACGATGCTAAAAGACATGAGAGAATCAATAGGCGTGGCCCTGATATGTCTTGGCTATAGCATAAACACAACAGATGACAGGCAACTCCAGGAGGCTAAGGAACTGCTTTTAAAATGGAAGAAAAATATTGCGGCATACCAGTATGACGAAGCCAGGACTAGTTTAGCCTTTAATAACCTTTCGGTAATTCATGCCTGGAATATAGATATGCTTCTTATGGAAAAGGGTAATCCCGAGTTTGCGTTCGTTATTCCGGAAGAAGGGACGCTTATAGGCTATGATTCATTCGTTATTCCAAAGAATGCGAAAAATAAGGATTTGGCATATGAGTTTATAAATTTTATGTATGTACCGGAAAATGCGGTCAGAAATATGAAGCATACACCATTCCTGGCTCCGAACAGAGAAGCTCTTAAACTTCTGGACAAGGAGTTTTTAAAAAAAATAACCATTCCTGATAATATCAGTGAAAAGAGCGAGTTTATAAAAGATATTGGATATGATATTGGGAAATATCAGAAAATATGGATGGATATTTTAAGCCAGTCTTGAATATTCTGAAGGCCTGGAATCCGATAAGTTTGAAACATCAAAGATTTACATTGCTTTTGAGTCAATTAAGTGGCTAATGATTCATAAGAAGCTTAGAATTAGATGAAAAAGAAGGTCTTGTTCTACTGTATGAAGAAAGCCTTCAGGCAAGATATTGATTAGGATAAGTTCATTATACGAGAGATGTAAAACATGACTAGAATAAAAAATATTTTATTCAGAAAAAGCCTAATAACCAAAGTAATCCTCTCTTACATTGTATGCCTGGTAGCGACAGTTTCTATTATAGTTATCTATAACTATCACTCCATAAGAGAATACACGGCTAAAGATCTTCATGAAAAAGCCCATGCTCAGGTTCAAATGCTTATAATTCAATGCGAGAAGCTTTTGGATAGAACAGAGCAAATCACTTACGATCTTTCTAACATGCTGAGTACTTTTCACTTGAAGATGACAAATAATGATATCAACGAAAGCCTTATGGAAAACCTTATATGGAACCCGAACATAAAGAGTATAACCATAGCATATCAGAAAGATAAAGGTCGTAAATCGGGTTTTGAAAGCGTGAACATATCTCTTGATCCCAATATCCCTGTTCAAAACATGACATATCTCAAGTTCCCGGAAGACTGTTCTTTTGCAAATATGACTTATGGAGATTTCTGCGAAGAAGACTGGTACATAGATTCTCAAAAAGAAGGAAATCTTAACGGCAAATGGTTTGGACGCTACGCTAATAAAGGAATACTTACATACACATATCCATTATACTATTACGAGGGAAAAAAAGAGACCATAGAAGGAATTATCAAAGTTGACCTTAAGCTCGATTGGCTTTTCGAGCTTATCAAGAAAGTAAAAATTTATGAAAAAGGTTACTGCTCATTTTTGTCAAAACATGGGGATTTTCTTGCAAGGAATGGAAAAATCATAAATATCTTTGAATATGCTAAAGAGGCCAATGATCCGTCTTTAATTGAAGCTGCGAAGAAAATTATGGTCAAAAACCCTACAATAGAAAGATACTATAATCCAAGACTCGATGAAAGGGTTATGATCTTTAGTTATCCTTATCGATCATGGTGGTTCGGCATTATAGTTCCCGAAGAAGAATTTTTTGAAGAAATGCTTACAAGAATAATGAGGCTTCTGGCAGTAGGGCTTGTATGCCTTCTGATACCTATACCGCTTATTATCTATCTAACTTTTAGACAGACCAGATTTCTTTCGAACCTTACGCGTGCAGCAGATCAGATTGGAAGCGGTAACTTTGACGCTGAACTGCCGCCGGTAACCACCTCTGATGAAGTCGGGGTGCTCAACGGGGCTTTCATTAAGATGAAGGAAAACATTAAAGCTTATATCGAGAATGTACGGTTGATGACTGAGGCAAGGCAGCAGATCGAAGATGAACTGCGTATAGCTAAAAGTATCCAGAAAAGTATAATTCCCCGTAACTTCCCGGACATAAAAGAGATTGAATTCAGCGCATTTATACAGCCTGCAAAATCCGTAGGAGGAGATTTTTACGATTTCTTTTTTATAGATGAAACGCATTTTTGTTTCATGATAGGAGATGTTTCTGGCAAAAGCATATCAGGAGCAATGTTCATGGCCCTTTCCAGAACCATGATACGGTCTAAATTAATATCAGGGCTCGGATTGTGCGAAGCGCTAGATTCGGTCAACAAAAGCATTAACGAGGAAAATGATTCAGCCATGTTCTTGACACTCTTTGCTGGAATTCTTGATATCAGGACAGGCGCTCTAGAGACCTGTAATGCCGGCCATTGTCCGCCTGCTTTGAGCAAAAATTCTTATCCATTTGAGTTTCTGGATACTGACTCTCCA
>JBAXXY010000210.1:0-3995 GCA_037127655.1 Lentisphaerota bacterium | reverse complement strand
ATATTATTATTTGTGTGCATACATATAGTTGACAGTCTAATGATGGTTTTATTCTAAGGGCTGGAAGACTTTGATAAGCTGAGGGATTAACTGTTTTTGCCTGCTCAAAATGCCAGGCATATCATATAAGTTCGATGCATTAGGACTCGTTCTGGCAACAGGGCAAGTTCTTGCAAGCTGTTCAATTATCCCAGTCTGCTTTTGAAAAGCTGCGAATGGTATTAGCCCTCCTTATGGAGTCAACGACTCTTCGCTTGGATGAAGAAATACCTTGCCGCAATAATTAGGAAATGGGCATAACACAACTTTCCTTTCTCGGGTAGCAAATAATGTGCTTCCTATCCAATAAATTGGATATTACATCTGACTCTATAGAACAGACGGTAATAATAGTGTTTTGAGTAAGCACAATACCAAGCGGAATAGTGCTGTAGGGATTCTGTGCGTTACTTTTTTCATGGTGCGGTATTCTCAGGATAATGAGAAGATGTTCACCTTCTATTTCTATGCGAGGTTTTTTGTCTATGTCAAGCGGGTCTGTAAGGAACTCTTCCGGTATGTCGAGAGTTTTGCTTATTTCATTAAGTTCTACTAAGTTTGGTTGAAGTGCATTGATCCAGCAATTTTTTTCTATTGAAGATATTTCTTCGATTAAGTCGTCTTTCTTTTTGTAAATATTAATCATTTAGTCTTCTTCAAAATAAGCAATAATTTGATACAATAGGTTATTGGTTAGATACTTTCTCTGTAAGGTTCCCATTGCGGTTCGTTCTGAAATATCCACCTGTAATATTCCTTTTCTGTCAGGAGGCTTGCGGCGTCTTCATCAACTATTACTGTGCATGAAGGATGAAGCTGAAGAGCAGTAGCCGAAATCATTGATGTAATAGGGCCTTCAACTGCTTTGGCAAGAATTTCTGATTTAAGTGGTTCAGGCATTAAGTCCTGAGCAAATTTTGCTCCAAGTACAGACGCAAGCAGTTCTTCTTCAGAGTATAGGGGTGCATTGAAATCCCACCCATGATTTGTAAGGTAAAACCCATTAAACTCAGTATTAAACTCTATGGGAGCTTTGAAGTATTCCTTGAGAAGTTTTATATCTCTCTGAATGGTCTTAGTGGAACAGTTTATACTTACATTGTCGTCAATATCAACCTTGTTCAGTTCCTCTGTAAAAGATTTGCAATTAGGATAACGATTTTCCTTTAGTTCCCCGACAAACTTTAGCAGTCTATATAATTGTTTCTTATTAATGTTCACAAATACTCTCTCCATTTTTTCTCCTATTTTAGCAGATGAAATTAAAAATTGCAGTTACTTACATGAAGCATACATTTTTTTACCAGTTACATATCACATAAGCTGGGATTATAAAAAACATGCACCAGAAAATTGTTATTGCTGTTACTTTGTAAACTTTGGGTTCCATAGCTTTGCCTCTTTTATTGAGTTATTTTTGAACATAATCAAAGCTTAAACCTACAGATAGGACAAAATGCGTCTAGGCTCGACATGTAGATCAAAAAATCTCAGATATATATCATTCTATTGAGCAGCTAAAACAAAGATCTAAAACTAAGAAAACATCATAGCAGTACACTCGTACTGCTACCTCAAAAATCGAGTGTTTAGCGATACTTTTGATGGAGCTGGCTCGGGTCATTTTCGACTTAATTTCTGAACGAATCTTTTTTAACAATTTCTTTAGTTCGCAAAAGTAGCTATTTAAACAGCTTAAATAAATCAACACCAAAATCTTAATCCTTACTTACTCTTTTTTGAGTAAGTAGGGATTTTTAATTTTATCCAAAATCATCAACAAAAGGAGGAACAATGAGCATTACAATTTCAAGAAATGATCTCAAAGAGGCGATTGCCTCACTTTCAAAACTACAATCCAAAAATCCATCAATGCCTTTGCTGTCAGCGGTCAGTATCAGCAGTTCTATCACGGGACTAAAGATTACAGCTACGAATCTTAATGAATATCTCAGTTGCAACATCAAAGGCAAATCCGACTATCCAACAGCGTTAATAGTGAGTTTGCCGGAACTGAAAGAATATGTGGAGTATTCAAAATTAGCCAGCACATATACTCTTACCAAGACCTATAAGGCTGATGTCAGAATATCCTCAGACACAGAAGAACATAAGGAAAAGGTTTTGAAATGCTTTCCAGAAGGCGAATGGCCAGATATGCCGGATGCAGCCAAACCAAAGTCCAATCTCATTTCAAAAGAATCTCTAAGATCCATTCAGTCGGCTATTCCTTCAGTTTCAACAAAAGATACAGCAAGAGAAGCCTTGAAATGCCTGCTTCTAGAGGATAAAGCAGTCGTAGCCTCGAACGGAATCGAGCTTATAAAAATAGCCTGTGATACAGACCTTAATGACCATGCGCTTATTCCGGTTACTAAATTCCTTTCAAGCGCGGCACTCTCGGACAGGGATAGCTCAATAGGCATCCAGAAGTTCAATGACCGGAAATACCTCTCTATCTCAAACGACAAATGGGAATACACAATAAGGCTCTCAGATGAGACATATCCGAGCTATATGAATGTAATCCCTAAAGAGACTACTCACAGTTTCACCTTTCTCAAAGGTGATATGGCACGATTACAGAGTGAAATACCTTTTCTTGCATTTACCTCTGAGATGAAACCTGTACATCTGTACTTGACCAAAGAGACTCTCACAATACTTCCTGAAGAGATAAAAGGGAAATCCATAATTTTGCCAGTAATTCCAGAAGGCAGTTCCAAACCCATATCCAAAACCATAAGCAGAAGTCTGCTGTTGAGAGCTTTCAGCCTGGGCTTCAATAAATTGTCATTCAGCGAAGGACTTTCACCCGTACTTGCATCAGGCAGCGGTGACTCGTTTATGGTCTTTATGCCTGTTAGAACACATGATGAAACTATAAAGCTAATCGAAGAATCAATCAACTCAACCAATTCCAACACCCAAACACCAAACACCAAGGAGGAATCCAAGATGAATAATCAAAGATTATCCGAACCAGTTAAAACTGGTTTGAACGAACAAAGCGTATCACAAGAAAAACCAGCCACAACCAACTACACACCCACATTCCAGGGATCTGACATTAAGGCTGATCCGATGGAAGAACTCATTAACAAAATAAGCACGGTAAGAACCAAAGCAAGGGAAATCATTGACATCACAATCGATGTAAGCAACCAGCTCCGCAACATGCAAAAAGCCAGCAGGACTCGCGAACGCGAGTTCCGCAGTGCCAATGAACTGCTTGAAAAGCTCAAGAAAGTATCAGGGTTCTAGGCTAACAAAATATTGAATCAGTAAAGGCTGTATTCCTTGCGGGATACGGCTTTTATTGTTTTTATCAAAAAATAAAAAGGAGACACCAAAATGTTAAAACTAAACGCATCATTTAACAAGAAAGTACCTGCAGAACAAGACTATAGTTCAAAAGGATACTCAGCCTCAATTGAACTGGAAATCCCCGACGGGTTATCACAGGAACAACTTAGGGAAAAGATCCACAGCACATTTGAGATGGTCCGCGCTTCGGTCGAATCTGAAATCGATGGTACTGCCGATAAGATGGCAACTACAACAGTTTCTAAACCTGAGCTTGTAAGGGTAATCACGCCGGCAAACAACGCTAAAGAACCTATGCCAAATCAACAAAGATTTGAGCCTCAGAGTAGCAAACAACCAAGTAATGATCAGGCAAGCCCAAAGCAGGTAAAATACTTAACCGACATAGCTCGTAAGCTCAATGTTTCGCTTGTGGGCTATTTACAGAACTGCGGATGTAACGAACCTTCACAACTCAGCAGGCAGGATTGCAGTACGCTTATTAAGAACATACAGAATTACGCCGCCGCTTGATATGAAATTCAAACAATGGAAAAAGAAGTATCAACCTCTTAAAAATCCAATTGCCTCACAGTCGCCATTTGATGGATATATGTTCGAGACTTTTGGCGAAGAACTTAAGTTTGTGA
>JBAXXY010000209.1:0-4057 GCA_037127655.1 Lentisphaerota bacterium | reverse complement strand
GTCATATTAGTATAAGTTATAGATATATCAAGTTCATCCAGTTCCTTCATATCTTTTCTCTTCTTCTTTGTCCTGTCTATAACGTCGCATAATATATATTATGTATAATTGAATATAGTAAGCAATAGGGCTGTTAACAATTCTTATTAATTGATATGTATTATGTTGTGAATATTTATTGAAAGGCTGTTAATAACTTGTTTATAAAAGTGTCGCTATATTGTGAGGAATTGTCAGCAGTTGTTAATATTTCAGGGAGCAAGTAATCTAAGAATTAAAATATGCCAGTGGAATTGACATCTTGGGAGTTTTGCCTTAAAAACTAATTACCCTATTAATACAATTTAAACAAAAGGAGTTCTTATGGCAGTCGGCAGAGAAACACTTAAATTTTTTATCCCATGCGTATCAATTATGGGAGTAGGTTCACACACAGAAGTACCTCAACTATTCAAAGAAAGAGGATGCAAGAAGCCTTTAATAGTAACAGATAAAGGCATGACTAAATTCGGAGTCACTCAGAAATTTGTCGATTTAATGACAAAAGCCGGAATCGTTCCTGTAGTCTATGATGAAACAATACCCAATCCTACAGATCATAATGTAATGAAGGGTGTCGATGTATATAAGGCTAATGGCTGCGATGCTATTATGACACTTGGCGGCGGAAGCCCGCATGACTGCGGAAAAGGTATCGGTATTGTCGTAACAAACGGCGGAATTATCAACGACTACGAAGGTGTTGACAAGTCCACAAAAAGAATGCCTCCTTTCGTTGCAGTTAATACTACAGCTGGAACAGCAAGTGAAATGACTCGTTTCTGCATCATTACTGACACCAAAAGACATGTAAAAATGGCTCTTGTTGATTGGAGAACAACTCCCGATGTAGCAGTCAACGACCCCGAACTTATGATGGGAATGCCACCATCATTAACCGCCGCTACAGGTATGGATGCTCTTACACATGCTGTCGAAGCTTATATGTCAATTATTGCTACTCCTATTACTGACGCTTGCGCTATTAAGGCTATAGAGCTTGTTTCCCAGAATCTTAGAGCGGCTGTTGCTTTCGGCAAGGATATGTATGCACGCGATAAAATGGCTTATGCAGAATACCTCGCCGGAATGGCATTCAACAATGCAAGTTTGGGTTATGTTCACGGCATGGCTCATCAACTTGGCGGTTTTTATGACTTACCGCATGGCGTATGTAATGCAATACTCCTTCCTCATGTATGCAAATTTAACCTTATTGCTAAAGTTGAAAGATTCGCAGATGTAGCAAGAGCAATGGGAATAAATATTGACGGCATCCCGCTAAGAGACGCCGCTGATATTGCAATTGAAGCAATTCAACAGCTTTCAAAAGATGTCGGCATTCCATCTGGTTTGACTGAATTAGGAGTTAAGGAAAAAGACTTGCCAATCATGGCTGAGAATGCTATGAAAGATGCATGCTCTTTCACCAATCCGAGAATAGCAACTCTTCAGGATATAATCAATATATATAAAGGGGCGCTGTAAGATAGAGAGCTAAAAGTTCTTCAAGTTTGTAAAGTTGAAAGTTAAAGCGGTGGGGAAACTCGCCGCTTTTTATTTTCTGCAGACTAGAATGAATTCCTGATTGCCTTTCGGACCAAGAAGCGCAGAAGGCATGGATTCCAGAACTTGCCATTTTAATTCAGTTACTACAAAGTCTGAAATGGATGAAACGCACCTTTGCATTACTTCCCTATCCCTTACTACCCCCCCCTTCTCTACTTCGGATGATCTTGCTTCGAACTGAGGTTTAACAAGAATAAAAGCCCATCCTTTGTCCTTTAGAAGCAAATTGACATTCGGTAAAACTTTTTTAACTGAGATGAAAGACAAGTCCATAGTTATTATGTCAATCTTTTCGGCGATTAGATTAGTTGAGATATTTCTGGCATTGGCTCTTTCAATATTAATCACTCTTGGATCCTGCCTGAGTTTATAGTGAAGCTGTCCGTATCCCACATCTATTGCATAAACTTTCTTTGCGCCATATTGGAGCATTAGATCAGTAAAACCGCCGGTTGAGGCTCCGATATCTGCGGCGACTAAACCATCTAAACAAGGCAGGTATTTATCAAGAGATGGTTTGAGTTTGAAAGCCCCGCGACTGACATATTTGAGCGATTCATCTAAAATGAGAATAGTCCCCTGCTCTTCCAGCATTTCTGATGAGTTCTTAACCATCCTGTCCTGCGATACTCTAACCAATCCTGCCAGAATAAGTTTTCTGGATTCCTCTACAGGAATATCCTGCTGTCTGGAGAGAAGCTCATCTGCTCTTAACTTTTTATGTTCTTTCTTACTTATCATAGATAAACATCTTTTATAATAACCTGATAAAGTTAAAGAACTTTACACCAAAGTTACAGAGTTTTGCTCTAAAGTTACAGAACTTTACTGCATTTCCACAGAGAATTACTACAAAGTTACAGAGATTTACACAATTTCTACAGAACTTTAGAGCAAAGCAATAGAGATTTAGGCCATTTCCATAGAGAAATGCTCCAAAGCAACAGAACTTTGCTCCAGAATAATGCTGCTTTGTCAAAAGATATCGGCTTCAAAGCCGTCATGCTTTTCCACTTTTGGTAGGGGCAGATCTCCGAGCTGACCGCTAATATTCGGACACCTACGGAGAGGTGTCCCTACCTTTAAGATGTTGATAACTTTCTAATTTGACTCTTTACCTGGACGCCTTTTAGGCTGCGTAGAGGGGACTCATCAATTTCTGTTCATTTCTTTTATATTTTTACTAAGGTGAGTTTCTGGACTTATACAGAATCATAAATAAAAATCCTAAATTAAGGAATTGCTTATGCAACCAAACAAAATTTTAACTGGTTTCGCAAAGATCAAACAAAATTATCTTTCGGATGTAACCCTAAACATTATCAACAAATTAACAAATAATCCTTATTATCCTAATCCCTCGCCTGCTCTCAATGTCGTCCAAGAGGCATGTAAGGAATTTTCAGAGGCGCTCGTAAAATACATTCATGGCGATGTACAAGATACAATAATAAAAAATGCCAAAATGAAGGCGCTTCAGCAGCATCTTACCCATCTTGGTCATTATATAAATTCAGCCTCTGAAGGCGATCTTGTAAAACTTGGAAGCTCAGGCTTTCAGATTAGCAAGCCTCGTGAAGCGGTCGGTTTCCTCTCTGCTCCTGAATTTTTCAAAGTTACAGACGGAGAAAACCCGGGAGAGCTATATTTCAGCATGAGCAGTGTCAAAAAAGCCAACGGATATATCGTATTATACGCTCAATTTCCGGCTCCTGCAAATAATGGAGATTGGCATAGCAAAGTCCTGTCAAAGTCAACAGGCTGGATAGGCGGACTTGAAGTCGGCAGGAAATATTTGCTTAAAGCCGCCGCTACAAGTCCTGAAGCTGATAACATGAGCGTGTACAATTTTACTCAAGTTGTTGAGAGATTTGTACAGTAGTTAATTAAATTCTTTCCAGAAACTCACTTTAGTCGGACGCAAGTCCGACTTTTTTATTTACTTATTTCTCTTGCCCCGATTTTATAACAAAGATAATCCTTACAGCTCGAGCAAGAGCTATATGACTCATGGTTTCTTTGGTTTTATGTTCGTAGATGGAATCAGTTTTTGGCGGATTTAAAATCGGAAAGAAATATGTGTTTAAAGCATCCTTTATGATGGACTTACTCCTGAGTAAGCTCTTTCCCCGAGCAGAAATAAAAAGATCTTTAGGGTTTTGAAACTTCTTTAAAACTAAATACTTTTCTTTCTCCTAGGACAGAAGGATAAGTAAAAAATCCTTGGAAATTTAGATACATTTGATTATATAATATGGTTCTATCTGCAAATTCTTTATTTGTCTCAATATAAAAAACAATACTGCCATCTTTAGATTCTGCTAAAATACCTCCAGGCACTGTTTGCATTACTTCAAGTCCATTGGTCTCAGCAGTTGAGACTCCATAGTAAAAGTTAGAACCATACAAAGGATATACACAACCCTTGATGAATGATTTAGTCTTGATA
>JBAXXY010000208.1:0-4080 GCA_037127655.1 Lentisphaerota bacterium | reverse complement strand
CACCAGAAAATTGTTATTGCTGTTACTTTGTAAACTTTGGGTTCCATAGCTTTGCTTCCTCTATTGATTTTTTTGAATATAATCAAAGCATAAACCTGCAGATAGGACAAAATGCGTCCAGGCTGAAATTAAATTGGTGTAAAATATGAGGAGTCACAGATAGCTATAAGTGCAGTTCGGCGAACCATAGTCGTCCTACCTGATGATGGATAACTCAGGATAACATAATAGATCTAAGCCACTACACTAAATTATTTTTCTTCAGGTGGAAAATATCAAGAAAAATAATTGTTTAGCTTTCCATGTTTAAGATAGATAGATATCTATGGTATGAGTAGAGCCTATTTCGTTCTTTGCCGCTAGTTTCCTTTAAAATGCCTTTATTAGCCATTTCTTTAAGAATTTTATTTGCCGTAGCAGGAGAAATTTTAATGCTGTCACATAGAGTTTTAGGAGTTATATAGAGAGATTTAAGAACAGCATTATAGGTTTGAATAGCTGATCCGCTAATGCGACCTAGATTAGATATAACATCTCTATCTTCTTTTTGAATTTTTTCTAGCATTTCTACTGTTTTAAATGCTTGTGAAGCTGTCGAATCTACTGCTTCTGCAAAAAATAGAAGCCATTCATTCCAGCAACCTTCAATTCGTGTTTTCTGCAAAAGTTCGTAATATCTGTTTCTATGAGTTTTAAAGAACAAACTAAGATACAGAAGGGGTTCTTTTAAAACCTTCTTTTCGCACAATATCATAGGAATCAGGAGCCGTCCTACTCTTCCATTACCGTCAAGGAATGGGTGTATAGTTTCAAACTGAATATGAGCTAAAGCAGATTTTATTAGCACAGGAGTCTTTTCATCTTTATCATTTATATACTGTTCAAGATCACCTATGCAGGATTGAATCATATCTTGAGGAGGTGGAACAAAAGAAGCATTACCAGGCCTGGTTCCTCCAATCCAATTTTGAGATTGTCTAAAATCTCAGGGTTGTTTATCTGAACCTCTGCCTTTTGATAGTAGAATTTCATGAAGCTCTTTAATTAGTCGTGAAGAGATTGGAAACCCTTCTTGGATTCTATTAATACCGTGTTTTAGAGCAGAAACATAATTACTAACTTCCTGAACATCCTCAAGAGGCACGCCGGGGATCATTTTGTGTTCATATAGCAATAAGTCAGATAGGGAAGATTGAGTTCCCTCAATTTGAGAAGATAGTACAGCTTCTTTTCGTATATACATATACAGAAACAAAGCAATATCAGGAAGGAGAAGGCTTATACTATCGAGTCTTCCTAAAGCTAATAGAGCTGAATCTAGTTTTTCTCTGAGTTCTGGAGTAATATTAAGATCAGAAGCACTTGGCAATTTGTTAGGAACAAAAGCCATGCATTTTTTACCAACAGTACTAACAGGCACATAGTATCCAGTTTTTGCCGTCACGCTAACTCCTTTAGTGCTTTAATTTGTTATTTTACTTTTTAAAATAATCTCAGCGCTATTTTAGTTTAGAGCATTATCTTAAAATAACAAGCTAGCAGAGATATGAAATTAGAGACTCATTTATACAAATTAACTCTATTCATCAAGCAGTAGGAACGATTAATTCACCTGTTATTTATCATCATTGCCCGGATAAAGGAACTCCATTTAATTTATCGTCTGCAGCTTGCGTATCTGTCGTAGTCCTTTGTTGATAGATTTTATCTGGCATTCTGGTGTAAGTAATCGTGTAGTTCACATTAGGATTAGAGCCGAACTCATTGCCTTATGTTTTTAGACAGATCGCTTTGCTTGGGTGTCTTTAGTAATAAGCAAAAAATTAATGCTTATTGTTTTTGGCTATATGATTAAGAATAGGGAAGAGAAAGATTTTTATAGCAGATACTATTTCAGCAAATGAATCGGGGATATTTTCATCTCTGAGTTTGTTTGAAAATGCTTTCCATTGGTTTTGTTTTTCTGAAGCAAACTCTTTAGAAAAAGCAACTATATAATCTGGGATAATTCTCCCGCGCCTTTCAAATGTTAGTCTTATCGCTTCAGTCAATCTGTCACTCTGAAACTCAAACTTTCTTGATATTGTCCAGATATCATAGAAGTCTTTCATTCTGCTGTTTAGTTCTCCGTGCTTTATCATGGCATCAAGTTTTTCTGCAATAACGCTCTCTTTGCTGTAACAAAGAATAACTTTAATAAAGTTTTCTATTGAAAAGATAGGCGAATATCGCTACAAAAGGCAACTATAGTACATGGAAAACCAACTTAGAACGCAATTTCTCAAATAGACTAACAATAAGGAGCATGTCCAATGGCAACACAAAAGTTCTACAATGTAAAGAAACGCGAATCAGTAACTATTGACGAAAGCAAATGCACAAAAGTCATATACAAGAAGGAGGTCGCTGGAAAAGTTCAGGAACGCTATGCGATCAGAGCTCAGGACGATGACGGCACAAACCTCACAAGGTTTATGAGCAAAAAAGACTTTGATGCCGCCAAGTGTCCTATAAGTAAATAAACTGATTACATTTTACCCTGTTTTCGGACGATAGGAGAAAACTTTATTAAGACAAAAATGATAAACACAATTAAACAGCTATTTGGTCTTGGTTCTAAAGTGGACTATGCAAAATTACTAAAAGAAGGTGCAGTAATCGTTGATGTTCGCACTAAAGAAGAGTATCAATCTGGACACATCAAAGGCTCTCAAAATATTCCTTTAAACAACTTTTCTAACCTTTATTCGAAACTGAATAAGGACAAAGCAATTATCACTTGTTGTGCAAGTGGAATGCGAAGTGCGCGGGCAAAAAGCATTCTGAAATCAAATGGCTTCACTGAAGTTTACAATGGTGGGAGCTGGAGCAGTTTACAGAATAAAATAAACTGATATTTGACCCGTGTATTAAATGGAAAACTGAATAATAAAAACATCCCAAATTAGAAACTATCTAAAATGGGATGCGCTCTTACCCCATTATTCTCCTTAATGAGATTATTAGAAGTAGAATTAAAACTATTTTTATAAATCATAAGAAATTATTAATAAAGTATCTTTCAGAATTTATCTCAAAAACGATCAGAGAAACAAAGGACATTTACTCCTAAAAACAGGTAAAAATATCATAGCAACCCAGTCATACAGGAGACTATTTTTGATGCCTATGAATGTTAAGAAAGGAACCTGATGATATATATTATAAGGTTCCTTAAAGGTTAAATAATAGTCTTATAAATATTAGCTTTATTTACCCATTTTCTGATATGCCATCATTGTTTGAATAATGTAATATTCTTCCTTTTGCATCTGTCCATATTTCGCAAAAACTATTAATAAATTCAGGAGAAAACTCTAGTTCTTCATCGTCAACATGATGAAGTGCTACATTTGATAGAGCTTCCCAATCTTTTTTTTCGATTAGATCTTTCAGTTCGGGTTTTTGATCGACAAATTCTTTTGTAAATTTAAATGTCCAAGAAGTCAGATGCGGTGCATTTAATATTTCTCTATATGTAATTGGAAGTTTCATTTTGTTTATCCTTTTATTCAAAGTTAATATTGGATTTTACAGGTTGTTTTATAGAAGAGATTGAGTTAAGTAACTGTCTATTTTTTGATAATGCTTTTATTTTTGAATGTTCTAAAATCGGTCTATATAAGGAAATCCGCTTCAGCCACAATAATACAATACTTTACCGCTTGCATCTGTCCATATTTCGCAAAGATGCTTTATATCACTATCATTATCAATTTTGTTTTTTTCATCATCAGTGAATACTGCTTCTTCACCAAGGCTTAACCAATCTCTTTTTTTGAGAAAATATTTGCAGTCAGGGTGTTCGTCTACATATTTTTTTGTGAATTTAAATGACCATGAAGTTAATTCAGGTGCCTTTACTATTTCTCTTACAGTAATTGGAAATCTCATTTTTATCCTCCATTGATTTAGGATTAATATTTTGGTTGAATTGTGTATTTTTATTAAAAGTTGTTTAAATGAAAATAAGCGATTTTCCCCCTTTGTTTCTATGGGGAATATTTCTGTAGAACAAGCTGAAATCGACATCGTGTACAG
>JBAXXY010000207.1:0-4170 GCA_037127655.1 Lentisphaerota bacterium | reverse complement strand
GATAAAAAGTTATTATTTTTATCCTTATATATTTCGATATATTCATAGCAATTATTTCTTAATTTACCTTGCAATAATTCTATGATAGTTGTTTTTCCAGAACCATTTTTCCCACAAATAACTTTAATATTTACTTTATATTTATCAAAAATAGTAAGATATCTTTGGTTTTCTGTAATTGTTAAAGAATGTGGAATTAAAGAATTTTTTTCATAAATAAATGAGAAATTATATCTAGCATTAAGGTTTATAGAGGTATTTGAAAATTTCCGACATTTTTTTATATATAAGAACATCAATTCGAGTGAATGAATATCAATTCCTTTTTCTGAAAGATACCAACTCATTTTATCTCCTAAGTTTTATATCCAAGATTGAATAAAGAGATTAGTTGCCAGGTTAGCTTATCATTTCCAAATTGCCATTGTTAAATCTCTCACAGCACCAATCCGATTTTCAAATAAGTTATCCTATATAACTAAGCAACTATTTATTATTTCAATATTATTCTTAACCTGAGCTTGTTCATAAAGTCTAAGTAGAACAGGGATTAAGTGGTTCATATCATAAAATATTTCATGATTTTGCAAGTCTGATCTCTCCTTAGAATAATAATTTTAAAGCACATCAGCGGAAGGATTAAATTCAGATTATAATGCTCTGGAAGATAGAGCTATAGTCAAGTATTGAGACAAGTCCTTAGGCATAGGTACTTACATTCACTTTTAACGATCCTTTTTTTATCTAAAAAGTATAAGTTGCCACCAAACCACTTAATGTCTTTTGTTCAGTAATCTGATCATGAGGAATCAATAGATATTTCCATTGTTTATTATCTGTTTCTTTAGCATGTTCAGAAGCATGTTTGCACCAGATAACTGCAGCTTTTGCCTTTGTTAAAACTATTTCATCAGACATTTCACTATTTCTTTTTGGCTCACATAAATATTTGGCATTTAAAGTTTCCACAACAAAATCAGGCTCATATGATTCAGTACTTGTATAGTGAATCTGGAAATCTCCTTTGGCGGGTTTAAACCATTTTTCGACAGTTTTATCATTTTCTAAGATTACTGCAAAACGCCGCTCTGTATCTGAATCAAATTTCTGAACAGGATATAGGCATTTTTGGAAACCCCCAAAAATCATAGTTTTTATCTGATTCCTTTCACCTTCGGATATTGCTATATGATAGTCTCTTGTATTTTCGTTAGCCGCTGCAGAATAATTATTAGAGCGAAGAGTACGAAATCCCTTTGTAATATTAACCTCATAGTCGGTCGATTTTACTACAAAGTTTTTCTGCATTTGTGCATAAACTAAATTTACGAGTGTTGTCTGATGATATTGCAATACATTAATGATATCTTCTTCTTTGAATAAATAGCTCTTTAAATGGTTGACTACCTGAGAAGCCAAGTTGTAAAGAACTGAAGCATACTCATCGTAATTAACATCATCAAAATCTATCAAGCCTCTAACAATATAGTCTTCTAATCTTTTCTCATGCACCATTGGGTTTACGCTTTGCATTGTATAGCGCTGTCTGTCACGAAGATGTTGTATAAGAATTTCCTGAGAAACAGGCTGGAGGTGAACATTTGAGAGATTAAGCAAAAATTCTTTATATCCACAGGTTACTTCACCTTTAGGAAGAACGACTATTTTAGGTATATCTATGGATAGTTGACGATAAAGAACCGTTGTTGTTTTTACGACATCGATAATATCAATATTATCTCCCAAATCAAAAGTTCCCTGTAATGGAGTCACTATTTCTTTTACTCTTTCAACAATCTCTTTTTGGATTTCAGGTTTTTGAAGTTCGTGGCTTCCTTTCAAATTTTCGTATTTTTGAATAACATCAAAAGTAACTCTAGCTACTTTCTGTACTTCCTGGCCTTTAAATAAGTTGTTTTGCCCAGAAACAGATTGTTTATCTTTCTGTTGGAAAAAAGCATTACCAGATATTGCATTCTGGAATGCAGATTCAACAATAACAGCTCTTTTACCTTGTTCTGGAATATCTCTCCCTATTATTACTCCTGCCCTAATGATTGAATCAGAGTCATTTGCATGATCAATAATCTCTTGAAACTTATCATGAGATACTATTGTTAATCGATCAACAGAGGCAATTCCTGTTCTTTTCCCATACGGAAGACGAAGCCCTCGCCCGATAGACTGTTCTACAAGTGTTTTAGAATTAGCTGCACGCAAAGGAACGATCGTGTAAAGATTGGTCACATCCCAGCCTTCTTTGAGCATATTAACATGTATAACAATTTCAATTGGATTCTTGTAGTCTTCTACAGTCAATAATTGTTGAACTATATCATCACCCTCATTCCCTTTCGTATTTTTTGAATGAACAGTTATAACTTTTCCAGCATAACGACTTTCAAAAAACTCTTTACTTTCTAAGAACACTTTAAGGTTATTAGCATGATCTGTATCCTGAGCAACGACAAGCATAAAGGGTTTAACTATCGTTTGCTCATTGTTTCTGGCATATATTTCAAGCTCAACTTTAGTATTTTCATGAATGCGGATCCCATCCTCAAGCTTTAATTTTTCCAAACTGTCAGAACTGTAATTTGCAGGAATGAAGTTTTCCCTAGTCGCAACTGCTGGTTCTTTTACAAAACCATCATTCATTGCTGCAGATAAAGGATAACTGTAAATTACATTGTTAAATTTTTCTGTTCGATTTCCCTGTTCAACTTGCGGAGTTGCAGTTAGCTCAAGTCCGATAATTGGTTTAAGTTCATTGATTGCAGACATACCAGCATCTGCTCTATACCTATGCGATTCATCCATAATTACAACTAGATCATCCAAACCTGCCAGATAGTCGAAATAGCTTTCACCTATAAACTCGCTCAAACGGCGAATTCTCGGAACATTTTTATTGGCGTCATCAGCAGCAAGCTTTCCTTTATCTTTAGCTGTTATTTTTGAAATGTTAAAAATATTAATATGTATTTCATCTGTCATATGTTGAAACAAATATCCTTCTCTGATTCCGATTCCTGAATCGTAATTATCTCCAGTTATGATAAGAGGCGGATTTTGGGCAAATTCTCCAATCCCTTTGAATACATATTTGGGCGTATTAGGAGTAAAATCTGCTATAAGCTTGTTATAAATTGTTAAGTTAGGAGCAAGGACAAAAAAATGGCGTATCTTTTCACTTAGAAATAGATAACTAATAAAAGCACCCATCAAACGGGTTTTTCCTACTCCTGTAGCTAAAGCAAAACATAGAGAAATAAAATCTCTATCAAAGGCTTTTACATTAGAAAATTCGGACTTGATAAGATCCAATTGCTGTTTTATGTCAGAAGCTTTTCCAAGGGTAGTTATCTCACAGATTCGCTGAAGTATTTCCAGTGAATCTCTCTGAGGCTTTCTTAAGCTCAACCGATTACTTATCATATTAACATGGTGTAAACTCATAAACCTTCCCCGCTAATTTTGTAAGCCTTTCTACTTTTTGTTTTTATTATATAAAACATCATTTATGCCTGATTTAGATATATTTATATCTCTACAGTGTAATCAATTTGTCGGTAGTCCTAATTTATCAAAAAAGGCTTTATTCCTTTCATTTGCAGAATTAACAAGACGATCAAATGATATTACTTCAATATATGCTTTATAGTTATCATTATATCCGAAATATCCCAACCCATCGCTAGTTACTTTCAGGTTATGCATTTTACAACGACTTTGCATTGAAGGTGTGATATCACAAAGCACATAGCAAAAACCTGGAATATTATTTGATTCGGGAACCCTTCGACCAGATGATGTTGACACCTTTCCTTGCCGGATCTGATCAATATAATTAAGCACCTGCTCTATTGGGTCTTTGTCTTCTCCTTGGCTAGCGTCATTCCTCATAGGTCTTTTTATTTCAATAACAACTATTGAAGCTAGAGGCAAGCTGTTCGCATCTGAAACCAATAAGGGATTATCAAATACATTAAGAATGCAAATATCAGGTTCTTTAAGTTCACTACTTCCTGTAATTGGCATTGATTTTAGAGTTTTATCTGACGCTAAATAATTATGGAAAGCTAGGCGCTCGTCAATAATCCAGAGATTACAGTCATCAGACATAATATCATTACTCTGTTTTCTCATTGGCATTATAAGGTTATGGAT
>JBAXXY010000206.1:0-4175 GCA_037127655.1 Lentisphaerota bacterium | reverse complement strand
TCTATGTCCTGAGGCCAGTTCTAGCCTGCATGTGGATCGAAGAAAGAGATACTATGGCCCCAATGGAATTTATCACATTGGTCGAAACTCAGATCAAAGACCCATTACTCAAGGCTGAAGTTGATAAACTCTTACGAAGGAAAATGGCTGGAGAAGAATTGGCTTTAGAACCAAAAGTTACCGTGATTAACGATTTCCTTGAAAGTAAAATTGAATACTTCAATAACTATCTATCTAAATATCATTTCAATAAAGATATGGATATTGAAAAACTTGATAATTTCTTTAGAAAATCACTAAACTTGAAGAATTAAAAATCATATGTATATCCTAACTCAAGAAGATGCAGCTAGAGCTTATGTTGAAGCATGGAAAAACCTTAGCTGTAAGGACTTCATTAAACTTCTTTCTGAAGATACTCGCTATTCATCCCAATGGGTTTTTGACGAACTAGTTGGCAAATCGGCTATTACAGATTACTTAAAAGGTAAATTTGATTCTGTCAGATATTCTAAAAACCAACCAGTAACAGCCGAATTAGGATATATCGCTGAAGGGCCTCATACAGACGAATACTGCGCCTGTATGTGTCAAGGCTCTGATCATGTAAATTTGAAAGCCGTAGTTCTTTTTGATGTCAGAGATAACAAACTCAAAAGATTCGATATGTGTATTCCTTCCCTTTTTAAAAGAGTCAAAATATTCTAATTTTTACAAGAGGTTTTATTGGATATGATAAACAAACTTAACTTTCAAATTTCATACAAAGACAGCACCTGGGATAAAACAACAACAAGACATATTATTTTAAAAATTATGATCGATAATATTGAGTACTCTTCTTGGGGTTATAGCTTTACATCTCTTTTTGATTCAATATCAAAAGATGGAGAATATTATATTTTTACTTGTAGCTGCGGAACACCAGGATGCGCAGGTATTTTTAATGGCGTAATTGTCATCCATGAAGAAAATCATATTATCTGGAAAGTTCCAGATCCAATATCAATCGACACTGATGATGAGAATTATAATGAGGACGACGAAGTTAAATATAAAACATACACTTTTGATAAGAACCAATATGCAGGGAGCATTATTTCGGCAATTGCAAAAATCAAAGAATATATAAGAACATGCCCTCATCCTCGTATTCAAATGGGGGATGGCTTTGATGGGGATGTGTCTTATATATTGAAGCTTAAAACATAGTGCATGGTTTATAAATTTTATTGAAAACAGCTGTCGTCTCTAGAAGTCGCGTATCAGTAAGATGGTAGTCACCGACCTAGAGTAAGTTGATTCAAATTACTGATTCTCCAATGCTGCTGCTTTCGAGAACCGGAGTTCATCTCCAGAAGTCTCAAGCCTTAACTGGCTCGACCTGTGAGTAAGTTGTCACAAATTAACTGTGCCTCCAATGGCTCCGGTGCTTTTATATTTTATTCATGTCATTGATCTATAATGCTTTAATATTCTGACAAGCATAAGTCTTTCAATTATTTACTTTATAATCCACAAAAGGCATCCAAAATGAGAAAGTGTATCAATAAATCAGGAATCAAGATTTCTGACTATTATAATTACAAAAAGGAAAAATTATCATTGGCTAGGCTGTTTGAACGGAACTGGAAAAATAGATTTGTTTGGTCTTGTGTTGAGATGTACCGAGTGTACAAAATATTTCCGGACTATCCAACAGCCTATTTGTGGGCTTATCCGTGTGGAAATATTCTTATGGACGGAAAAATTCTATCTAATGCTGGGTTTCATAAAACACCAAAGTGGCTTCAAAAAGCTTTCTTGAAATGGGCTTTCTATTTTAACCGTTGTGTCGAGGAAAAAAATGACAAAAAATATCTTTGGGAAAAACACTATCAAGTTGGGAAAAAACTAACAACTAAGCTTTCAGCTTTATACACAGATATAGTTTTTAGGTATTCAGCCCCTTATGAGTACGAAGCAAGGCGCACTGAATTAATAATATTTAATAAAAACGATCAAGAAGGAGGCAAGTAATACAAATAAATCATTTCATTGAGCGGAACCACTTGGAAAGTCTTTTTATCAATTCAATTAAATCAAGCTCTATTCCTAGCTTTTTTAGTTTACAGTTAAAAATTTCTTTTTTAGGCCTTCTTGTTATCGCCTTTGGTGAGTAAATTATGGCCGCATTAAGATATTCATCTAAGAACTTTTCAATTTGCTTTATTTTATGTGAAATGTCTTTTAAAGGCACACTTTGAGGATATCCTCTACCTCTCAATTTTCGATCAATTTCTTGCATTCGACAATAGCTTCTTTCAATACCGTTAAGCAGATAGCTCTTTGCTATAAGCAATACATCTTTTGGCGGATAATCATATTGTTGAGATAGTTCTATAGCCCAATCAATTTTTCTGACAATTATGTCCTTCAGAAACGGTTCAATAAATCCTTCCCAGAAAACTAACTCAGCAGATCCTGAAAATTCTATTCCTTTATAATTAATAAGACTCCCATCAAATTTAGCTATCGGTTGCATTACATCTGTTCTGAAAAAAGCCCAAGGAGTTATTTTATCTTTATTGAGTTTCTCAAACTCATTATTGATGTCATATTTAATTTTAGGGCGTAGGGCTTCTGTATTCATTTTTACATTGAGAAGTTAATCAACTTCATTACTAAGAGAGATAAAAAAACAACAATCATATTTTAATGAGAGCTGATATATTTAGAATTGTTTCATTTTTACAGAGCTGAAATCTAGTATATGTATTTTCCTTAAATCGAAAATCGTTCATATCGCTCCATTATTTGAATCATCTGGCGTATTATTTATTGAAGATTGTTGATCCTCAGAAGATATTTCTTTTTTCTTTTTTGATTGACTATATTGTTCGATCGAACATCTAGCAGAAATTTGGTCGATAACTGCTTTCAGAATGGAATCTAATGGTTTTCCTTCAGTATAATCGGCTGGAGCAACATAAGTTACTCTTTTTTGATTAAGGAGATTTTCAACCTTACACTTTTGCCTTGTTTTAGGCTCATAAACTCCAATAGATGTCCCTCCTTGACTATTTACAATTTTCATTGCAGGCACATCTGTAAAACCGTCACCAATGTAAATCATATGCCTAAAGGGTATTGGTCTATCTTCTTCTGGAGTATATTCATTTATTTTTGAACTATCCCATGCACTGTCAATGCCTTTATTGATTCGAAATAAATATTGGGTTTTAGTCGTATAATTGATTGCTAAAGCTGGCCATTCAGGAACACTATGCTGATCATATTTGAAGCTTGAAGCATAAATATATTTGAAATTTTTGGCTATGCTTGTTCCTTCAATCATCTCCTTTGTACCAGAGGAAATGATGTAGTGCTCAAGCTTAACATGTTTATTTCTGGCATACTCATTGATTCTATTAAAATATTCTTCAACTCCATCAAAATATTTAACGGTTTTGCCATGTTCTTTCAGGCTCTTTTTATCAAATTTAACAGTGGAGCTTGCCTTAGCTTTTGAGATAAGCAAATACATATATGATAGAATCTCATCCATTTCATTCTGTTCTGATAAAACTTTAACCTCTTTCCAAAACTCCCTTTTCGTTATTCCTAAGTCGGGAATAAAAGAATTTTCCTGAATATTACCTTTAGCTAAAGTTTCATCAAAATCATATGCTATTGCAATTTTGGTGTGTTTCTTTGACATAATTATCCTTTAGGAGGGAATGGATCATTTCCGTAACTATTCCTCTCGCGGAATTGATTGTTCTTCCCATGGATAAATAGTTCACTTCCTTGATTTTTACATATTTCCTTTGCGAAATTTATCGCATCAGACTGAGTTTTGTGATAGGAGGTTACTCGGTTATTGTTTTCGCCTTTCACTGCCCATTGATCGCCTTTAGGAACGACATGTTGATTTTTCCCACTCATAAAAAACCTCTTTTATAAATTGTTACTTATTGCTTAATAACTGAAAGTCATATAGATAACTAGCAATTATCATGCCATAAATGCTATTGAATCAGGAATGAACTGTAAAGGTATTCAAACGCAGTTTAATTTCACAAAAAAGTCTCAGTATCAATCAGATAGTGAGTCATAATTACCCATGTTGCTGGAAATTAAATCAATAATGCTTTTAGCTTTGAAATCTTTTGATATTGTTGAGTCTTTCAGTA
>JBAXXY010000205.1:0-4222 GCA_037127655.1 Lentisphaerota bacterium | reverse complement strand
ATAATTAAAGTTCCATATTGATTAAGAGTGCCACAATTATTATGAATATAGTCATAGAATTAGTAATAAAAACTTTAATACAAGAGGAGTTTGTATGAGGGCTTTTAGAGCAGTATTGACTATTTGCGTGATAATGACATCTGTAATCGAGGAGCGTTATATATGATAAAAAACCGACAGGATAGTGTTATTGTTGATATTCATGCCCACATTGGCAGAAAGGAATTGTTTAAAAATATCCCCTGGATGCATGATATTGATGATTTGCGGCGGCAGCAAGATGAGGCCGGAATTGATATATCTGTATTAAGCACGCCTTTGATTGATATGCCGTGGGAAAAAGGGGAAACGGTATGTCTAGACTTGATTAAAGATTGGAATGATTTTGCCATAGGCGTCGTTCAAAAAAGCGAAGGTCGTTTTCTGGCATTAGCCGCAACCAATCCTTTTGGGAATGACAGTTATCTGAAAGAAGTCGAGAGAGTGGTAAAACAAGGGGGAATGAAAGGTATTTGCATAAATTCCAGTGTACGCGGGGAGTACTTAGACTCGCCGAGGGCATTTCCACTATATGAAATGGCTATTGAATTAGATGTGCCAATTCTGGTACACCCGCCCGGAGTGACAATGGGCTCGGAATTTTTGGACAAATACCGTTTGACGGAAATGGTAGGTCGTCCGTGCGATACCACTTTATCGATGGCAAGATTTATATTTTCAGGAGTTTTAGAAAAATATAAGCAACTTAAAATAATCCTTGTGCACATGGGCGGAGCGTTAATGATGCTGCCAGGGCGATTTGATTTTGGCTATCGCCTGCGGGCTGAATCAAAGGCTTTCGGTCCGTGGGAACCGGATGTGCTGACAATGCCGCCAAGCGGTTATATAAAGAAATTACATGTTGACACTTTGGGTTTTCATCCTCCGGCACTAAGGTGTGCAATTGATACCATCGGAGTTGATAACATTCTGCTGGGCAGTGACCATCCGCCGGTACCAATCCCTTTACGGGAGTCAGTTGATTTAATTAAAAACATTGCTTTAACTGAAATTGATAGAAGAAAAATATTGGGCTTGAACGCTGCCCGTTTATTAAAAATATAAGACCCTATTATTCCGATAACTGAGACTTTGTGAGCTATAAAGACGAAAGATATATTTTTATGCCGGGAGACAAGGTCAAAGTAGTAATCGGTGAAGAAAAAGCAAATAATAAAATATGATAAATAATCATCCCAATGATGCTGTAGAAAATATCAGATCTTGAAATAAATCAGGAAGATTTGTTCAAAATAATCTCAAGTGATATAATGAATCTCAATTATCAGATGGCAATATCGGCAAACGCTATCAATTGGGATGCGACTGATACAAGAAATTGTAGCAAATAACCTCAGACCCTGATGCGCACCTCAGCATCAGGTCTGAATTTTATAAAATTACACAGAAAAAAGCGATGCTTGTGATGCACCAGAAAGACTCCTCTGAAAATTTAGATACGCCTCTAGTTGATTTACTATTATCTTTAGGACAGATTATGCTGGATAATGGAGCTACAGGGCACTATGCAAACGAAGCGATTCTGAAGTTAAATAAGTATCTGAAAGGTCCAGAAGTTCGAATAGTAATAAATTATGCTTCAATAATCATTACTACAGTTGAAGACCGGCAGTTTTTTACAGTGCTAAATAAATCGAAAGGTTTAGACATGCCTAATGTGAGCGCAATATCCAACATCAATCACTTTTTATCTGAACTTCCCAAATTGACGCAACCTCCTATTAATAAATTTGAATGGATTAAAGAGCAAATTGTTTCAATTGCCAATCAGCATTATTACAAATACTCACTGATTCTTGGAGCAATAGCAGGCATTGCTGTATCAGCAATTGGATTTATTTTCGGTGCAAATTACGCTGATATCGCTGTAATGTTTATAGCCTCACTAATTTCTTTCATATTAAATCAGAAGTTGATTATACATGGTATTAATTTGTCCGTAGCCACCTTTTTTACAGTTATTGTCACAGGTCTAATTGCATCGGCCGGAGCTTGCCTCATTATTTCGCCAACACCACTAGTAACAGTTATTACACCAATTATACCTATGATACCTGCTTTTCCTTTCATTATTGGTTGTACCGATATCCTCCAAAATAATAACATGCTAGGGTTGGGTCGTATTTGTTCTGCCATTGCAACTCTATTTTCAATAGCTATAGCTCTGGTAGTGGTTATGCTAGCAGTTCCGAGATTTGATGTAAATGCTGTTCCGGCACAGTTGTTTAGCCCAGCTCTAATTAGTATTTTTATAGAATGCCTGCTGTTCGGTGTAGCCACAGCTGGAATAGGGATATTATTCAATGCTCCGTGTCGTTCCCTTTTATTATTTGCCTTTGGGGGTGGTCTTGCCTGTTTTATTAAGGATGTTTGTATTATTTATTTCGCCTTGCCTTTTGCCAGTGCTTGTTTTTGGGGAATCCTTGTCATTACAATCATTGCTATGAAATTAGAAGAGTATTCCATAACTTTAAATACTCCTTACTTAAGGGCGCCGGCAATTCCATTGGTAGTTATTGTATCAATGACAATGTTTCCTGGACCCCTTTTAATCTTTGGTCTAGATGGTCTTGCATCAATCGCTAAACAAACCACAGCGACATTGTCGTCGGATTTGATAAAGGAAACTTTGCTATATTTTTTGAAGGCCGCAGCAACAATTCTAGGAATATTATTGGGAATTCTATTACCGTTACTAATGATTAAAGGGGATCAATCTCAGAAAAAATAGAAGAACATACCATTAGACATCAAGTCTTGTACAACAGCTTTCATTATTGTTTCACGGAGGAAATTAAATGTTATCAGAAAATCAAAATGTTATCAGAAAATTTGAATGTGATGTCCTTATAATAGGCGGTGGTATGGCGGGATTTTTCGCCGCCATTAGAGCCATAGAAAAAGGCCAGAAGGTAGTAATGGTGGATAAAGGCACTGTAGGCCGTTCAGGATTCACACCATGGGCGAATACTTTCAGCATCTTTGATGAAGCTCTCGGAGATAAGGCAGAAGAGTGGATAAAGGCAGTTCAGTCAAAAGGCGAATATCTTGTTAACCTGGATTACTTCAGCATGCAGATTGAAGATTCGCTTGCCAGGTATAATGAATTACTTCAATGGGGTATTGTAGATACTCGTTCTGAATGGGAAAAGGGCAGTTCTACTCCTTCACGCAAATACCTTGCCGGGCATGACCGCCGTATCCTGATGCCTAAAGTCTTAAAAGAAGCCGGTATTGAAATGATCCAGAGAGTTATGATTACTGAACTTCTTAAAAATGAAAAACAGATAGTTGGCGCAATCGGCTTTCACATGGAGAACAGCGAAACAATGGTTTTTCTTGCAAAAGCAGTTGTCCTATGCACTGGAGCAGGAGGTTATAAGGCATCGGGATATCCAATACACTGTTCTACCTTCGACGGAGATGCAATGGCCTATCGCGCAGGTGCAAGTATTGCAGGAAAGGATTTCATGGACTTTCACTTTACTGGAGACATTAACCCATGGGATGTTTTCGAGATGGAAGAGGAAATCTTTATCAATCGTATTTATCCTACAAAAGGCCCAGAGTTGGAGGGACCCAGCGTTAGCATAGACCCAATATTCAAAATACATAAGAATGCTCCCCCCTTGACTGAATTCCTGCCTGAAGAGCCGCCCCCGAAAAATCCTAAAGATTACCGAAATAAAGGCAAAAGCCTGATGCCAAAACTACCAAAAGGCAATATTGTCATGGGAGCAGCAACAGGTCTGGGAGTTCATAAATCAGAGGGTGTCTGGCCAGTAAATAAAGAATGCTTCTCTGGAGTGCCTGGACTATATGCGGCAGGTGATTCTTTAGCCTCAATGATCTGTGGGGCTGCTTATCCTTCCACCGGTATGGGTTTGTCCGGTTCCGCCGTTCAGGGTTTTAGAGCTGGAGATGCTGCTGATGCATTTGCCTCGCAGTGCAATACTCCATCTGTATCAAAAGATCTAATCAGCTCCAGCGCAGCAAGAATTTTTGCTCCACTAAATTCATCAAATGGATTCAATCCAAGATGGGTTAACCAAGTTCTTCTAAACACCATGGCGCCATATTACATTCTTTTAGTAATGGAAAAAAACAGACTGCAAAGCGCTTTGACGCAAATTGAATTTTTACAGCAGAATATTGTACATAG
>JBAXXY010000204.1:0-4248 GCA_037127655.1 Lentisphaerota bacterium | reverse complement strand
CGGTTACTAAGAATCAAATTATAGCCAATCTTATTGACTATTGCGACTCAGATACAAACGCAACAACTGATAACCCTAACAATCCTGGCTATTTCGGCCTTGAAAGATGCCCGTATATAAACGAGGTAAGAGTTTCTGTCCCTTTCACTATAACAAAAGGAAGCAAGACCAATAATCTATATCCTTGGACAATCTCATCTACTGGTGCCATTGTAGCTGTTGAATTAGTCAATATGTACGGGTTTACTTTATCGGGTACTAATTTGCCTAAAGCCACAATAAATCTTGAATTAGAATACTATATAGGAACATCTGGTACTGAAGTAGCTTTTAATCCGCAGCCAGGAATGGAAACGCAAAATCTCTTATTTAATTCAATTAACTCCACTTATACTACCGCTGATACCATGATTCTTGGAACTGATTTTAAAAATAATCAATATAATCTCGCTACATCCACTACAGCTTTAGGGATAAAAGTAAATGTAAAGAATTTCTCTGTTCTCCTTAAAAGTAGTGATGGATTAAACAACTATGACTTTGCCAGATTTGAAAATAACGATATAAGTCAATATCAGGTATTTAACTACTCAACTGCCCCCACCACCAACCCTGCATATTATTACAGTGACTATGAAGTCAGAGACCCCAGGCAGAATTTAAATACTACTGATTGGATTCAGATTCAAGTCGCCCCAGCTAGCGCCACAGCTAGCGCCGCAGCAAATGGTACACTGCTTGCTTCAGGAACCACACTTCCTGCCGTTGGTGGAACAGTTGCCATAGGTAAAAAGAACGCAGTTTTCCCTACTACTTTTTCTGGAACTGACACCGACATTGAAGCGGCTGCAGACCCATGGTTAATCTCTACAGCCTACATCAGAAATGATCACATGCAGTCGCCATGGGAACTGGGTTTTATCCACAGGGCTAGCAACTTCCAAACCATAAACCTGAAAAAATATAATGACTCAACAGACGGATATGGTTTTGGCCCTGCTGCTGCTGCTGGAGACTACAGCCTGGGTGACGCCAATATCCTAGATCAAATAAAGATGAGTTCAAACTCAACTACTCTGGGAAAGATAAATCTTAATTCGGACAATACTTCAGTTTTGCGAACTCTATTTGATCAGATAAATATTGGAAGTACAAAGGTTGATCCTGGAAGCGGCGGCACTAATATAACGAGCCCCAATGATTTAGCTATAGAAACTCTTAATGTAAATGGAACCCACGGAAGCGGAAATGCCTTCTACACAAGAGCACAGATTGTACATAATATACCTAATTTATCTAATGGACATTATGGAACACAGACCACTGATGCAACTCAGGAAGAGCTAATTGGCAAGTTTATAAATCTGACAAAAGTAGAAACTCCTGATTTATTTACAGTAATTGCCGTTGGTCAGGCTATTAAAGATGTAGGTCCAGATAGTGGTACAGTAACCATTTACAAAGATTTGAATAACGATGGCGATGTATCGGATCCGGGAGAAACAATTGCCGCAAAAAAAGGACAGTTTGATGTAAATGCCGATGAAGTAACTGCGTCGCAGAAAATCCTGGCAAGAATCAAGCGCACCACCGGAACTGACACCTTTTATATACAAGACCTTATGTATCTTGATCAATAACTATTCCTCTACTCCCGACTATCTTCTCATATCCCAGATAAAGATGTTCAAGTAATTTTTCAGTAATCATAAATAGGTTCATAGTTAATGCGATTGTGGTCATTACATCCCAAATATCTTGATTCTAAGGGGCTTGTGGCTCTTTGGCGTGAAACGCTTCTTGCCAGGAATGTTCTGGAAGGAAAGACCATAGGTTATCGACACCATCCACAGCTTGAAAGGTTCAAAAAATCAAAAAATCCTCTCAATGCTATTAATCAATATCTGAGTTTTGTTTATTCTGAAGCTTTAGATAGAAGCTATAAGTTCAGTGAAGATAAGATTGATTGGAATTTCATTGAGACGAGATTATCTGTGACAGAAGGGCAGGTAAATTTCGAAGCAGAGCATCTACTAAAAAAGTTGGAAATACGCGATATTCAAAGATATAAAGAACTAAAGAACCAAAAGGCATTTGCTGTTAATCCGATATTTGAACTGATTCCAGGAGATGTTGAGAGTTGGGAAATTGGGTGATGAACTAGTTTTGTTTTGCTTGCCTATTAAATATCTCAGTTGAACATGTTATATTTTTATTCGGATAAAACTGAAATCTAATCATATTAGGATACGGTCAAGCGTATCCTTTCAATATCTATGGCTCAGGAACACAATTACACAGAAGATAAAATCAAAACCTTAAGTTCTCTTGAGCATATCAGGGCCAGACCCGGTATGTATATCGGGAGGATGGGTAATGGTTCTCATCCTGACGACGGGATTTATATCCTCTTCAAGGAAGTTATAGACAATAGCGTCGATGAATTCATAATGGGCGCCGGAAAGAGAATTGATATCGAGCTTACAGAGAATAAACTTTCCATCCGTGACTATGGCAGAGGGATTCCTCTTGGTAAAGTCATTGAATGCGTATCGGTTATAAATACAGGCGGAAAATTCAACGATGATGTTTTCCAGTTCTCAGTAGGTCTTAACGGCGTAGGAACAAAAGCTGTTAATTCACTTTCAGAAATGTTCGAGGTGACTTCATTTAGAGAGGGGAAATTCTTTACTGCAAAGTTTTCCGAGGGTGTCATTCTTGAATCTCACGGTGGAAAGAGCGACGAAAAAGACGGTACAAGAGTTTCGTTCATCCCTTCGCAGACTATGTTTCATAAATATTCTTTTGATCGAGACTACATCAAAAAGCGCCTCTGGATGTATGCCTATTTGAATAGCGGTCTTATGCTCTGCTTCAATGATGAGAAATTCTTTTCAAGAAATGGACTTAAAGATCTTATCGACAGCGAAGTAGGCGAAGAAAAAATGTACGATGTTTTCTATTACAGGGAACAAAACCTGGAATTTGCCTTCTGCCACACTCCAAACTACGGAGAAAACTACTACTCATTTGTTAATGGACAATACACCAATGACGGAGGCACGCACCTTTCAGCTTTCAAGGAAGGAATATTGAAAGGGATAAATGAGTTTTCCGGGAAAAGTTTTCAGGGTTCTGATGTCAGAGATGGAATGGTCGGGGCGATAGCAATTAAACTCAAAGATCCGATTTTTGAATCCCAGACCAAGAATAAATTAGGCAACGCCGATATTAGAGCATGGATAGTTTCTGCGGTTAAACAAGGAGTAGTTGACTTCCTGCATAAGAATACCAAAGAATCTGAACTTATCCTTGAGAAAGTGATGCTCAATGAAAAGGTGAGAAAAGACATTCAGGCTGTAAAAAAGGATTCTAAAGAAAAAGCCAAAAAGATGGCTCTCAAGATTCCAAAACTCAAAGACTGCAAATGTCATCTCGACGATGGCAGTTTAAAAGGGAAAAATTCAATGTTGTTCCTAACCGAAGGGCAGTCTGCCGCAGGATCAATGGTTAGCTGTCGTGATGTGCTTACTCAGGCAATTTACTCTTTGAGGGGCAAGCCCATGAACTGCTTTAATCAGAGCTTTGATAATGTTTACAAAAATGAAGAGTTCTACTACATGATGCAGGCTCTTAATGTCGAGGAAGATATTGAAAACCTACGATATGAGAAAGTAGTTATCGCGACTGACTCAGATGTGGACGGACTGCATATACGAAACCTTCTAATCACATTCTTCCTTACTTATTTTGAACAGTTGGTTGTATCAGGCCATCTTTACATACTGGAAACTCCTCTTTTCAGGGTAAGGAACAAGAAAGAGACCATATACTGCTATGATGAAGACGAGATGAATAAATCTATTGATAAACTTGGTAGAAAAGGCATAGAAGTGACCAGATTTAAAGGACTTGGAGAAATATCACCATCTGAATTCGGTCAGTTTATCGGTAAAGATATTAAGCTCATCAATGTCAATGTTGACTACATGAGAGATGTTCCTGGTATTTTAGAATTTTATATGGGTGAAAATACTCCGGAAAGAAGAGAATATATAATGAACAACCTTGTTTAAACTTATGCGGGATTCTGAAAGAAAAAAAGATAAAGAAAATTAGAAAGATAAAGAAACGAAAAGAAAAAAAGAATCAAAGTAAAAATTGACAAATTTGCGGGATTCCTTGATTTTTCGTCCGAAATTTAGCCCTGCCATTTTCCTTGTCGCAAGAACCCACCATCTAACACCC
>JBAXXY010000203.1:0-4279 GCA_037127655.1 Lentisphaerota bacterium | reverse complement strand
CAACTAAACTATAATCATACTTATCACCATGAATATTTTTAAACTTTTTTATAATATCACCAATTGTCAATTTTTTCATATTTGTATATATTAATATTTTAAAACGAAAAATCCGGTATGAAACCGGATTCTTCTTATAATTTAGGTAGTCTGTAACTACTAGGGTTAAAAGATTTTGTCAAATTTGATAAATTACCAAAGTTTGGCATTCCTTTGTGTTGTTCACCATCTTGTTTGTCTCTTTGTTTCTTTTCTTCTTCATGTCTTTCATTCAATAATAATTTTAATGACTTACAACCCGCCCAATGATAACCGCAAAGAATGACTCTCATTTATAAAAATCCCTTATCGAATTAATTATAAAATCAATATTCTCTTTACCTATGTCTGGCCAACTAGGCAAGTTGATACCTCTCCAAGCAAAATTTTCAGCTACAGGGTGCCTTTGGAACTTTGATGAGTACATCGGCATTGTATGAATAGGATAAAACAGCGGGCGAGTTTCTATTCCCTCTGTAGCCAAAAAGTCTCTCAATGGTTCTCTCATAGAAGGTTCATCCACTAGAATTGAGCACATCCAATACGAATGCTGAACATTCTCCGTTTCTTTATTGAAGGTAATAGGCAATTCTTTCAACCCCTCAATATACAACTCAGCTACCTGTCTTTTCTTTGCAAGCAATTCGTCAGCTCTTTCGAGTTGTGCTAGTCCGATGGCTGCACAGATGTTAGTCATTCTATAATTGTAACCAATAACATCATGCCAGTACTGACGATGCTTAGCTAATCCTTGGCCTTTAAAATGAATAACCCTATCGTAAAGTGTTTCATCATTAGTAACCACCATTCCGCCTTCACCTGTTGTAATAGTCTTATTGCCAAAAAAACTATAAGTCGAAATATCTCCGAAACCACCTACATGTCTCCCTTTATAAAGTGTACCGAAAGCCTCTGCACAGTCTTCTACAAGGAATAAATCATGCTCTTTACAAATACTCATAAGCAAATCCATCTCACAAGGATGTCCATACAGATGAACTGCCATAATAGCCTTAGTCTTAGGAGTTATTTTTCGTACTACATCTTCGGGATCCATTTGCCAAGTACTTTCTAATGAATCCACAAAGACAGGAGTTGCTCCTGTATAAGTTATCGCATTTGCAGATGATATATAGGTTAGAGTAGGCACTATAACTTCATCTCCTACCCCTATTCCTAAAGCTAATAAAGCAAGATGGATGGCTACTGTGCCATTACATACTGTTGCAGCATGTTTAATTCCAGTATATTTAGCAAATGCCAATTCAAATTTAGTTACGAACTCACCCTTTGATGATATCCAACTTGATTCCAAGCATTGGTTCACATATTTCGTTTCATTACCATTCAAAGATGGTTGATAAACAGGTATTGCTATCATTTTAAATCTTCTCCTACAACTACTGCTTTGTCTTTTGAAATTAGTTCAGTTTTCCATTCTAGCTTTGGTCGTACTACTCCATACCATTTTCCCAAAAGATTCCCCCGCATTTTTGCATCATCAGCAACATCAAAAGAAACCGCTTCGGGAAATTTAAAAATTGCATTACGCAAGTCCTTTATTACATGTACTTCAACCGTATAGCTACCATCATTGAGAATATTCCCAGACATCAGAAATGAGCTTCGGTATAACCCGTATGGGAGGGGTTTGCCATGCCAATTTGGTTCCTCCGCAGGAAGGGCATTAAATACTTCCACGCCTCTTTCATTATATACATGAATGCTTAGGTGCAGCATCGCATTTTCATGCAGATTGAAATATTCGAACAAGAATGTTAACGGAGTGCAGACTGTTATAACTTGTGAATTATCAGCATTGTGAGGAATAACCGCTACTCTCTGAAGTCGAACAAGCTCATTACCAGGAGCATTGCTAATAGTTTCCCACCTATGTTCTATTTTTCGAGAATAGATGCTTTTTAAATAGTTAGCAACAGAAACCTCTACATCACCATCAAACACTAAATTACCTGCTGCCAAAAGAACAGATCGAGAACAAAGATTTTGGATTGCCTCCATATTATGGCTGACAAACAGAACTGTCCGGCCGCCTTTCGCCACCTCACTCATTTTACCCAAACACTTTTTCTGGAATTGTGCGTCGCCGACCGCCAATACTTCGTCTATCACCAGTATTTCCGGCTCAAGATGCGCTGCCACGGCAAACGCAAGCCGAACATACATGCCGCTGGAATACCGTTTTACCGGAGTATCGAGAAACTTGTCAATCTCAGCAAATGCCACAATCTCATCAAATTTCCTCTTAATTTCAACTCTGGACATCCCAAGAACTGATCCATTTAAAAAGATATTTTCCCGTCCTGTAAATTCAGGATGAAATCCCGTTCCCACCTCTAACAGACTCGCCACTCTGCCGCGCATAGTAATCTGCCCCTTTGTCGGAGGTGTAATTTGTGAGAGAATTTTGAGCAGCGTGCTCTTGCCGGCTCCATTGCGACCGATGATGCCGACTGCCTCGCCTTCATGCACGCTGAAACAGACATCTTTTAATGCCCAAAAGTCAGTCGAAGACTGTCTGGAGTCCTTGGTCCTTAGTCCTTGGTCTGTAGTCCTTGGTCGATTAATCAGTCGTGAGAAAGAGGATGAAATGCGTCGGGCAGTCTTGGTGACTTCGTCACGCAATGATAGGTATGGTTCTTTGTTTGCGCCTATTTTATAAAGCTTGCTGATATTTTCTATTTCAATGATGGGTTTCATTAGTATGTGTCCTTAGTCAATTTGTCCTTGGTCATTAGTCTGTTAGTCATTGGTTCTTGTCTGTTAGTTCGTAGTCCTTAGTTCTTAGTCAGTTCGTCCTTGGTCAATTTTGACAAGGGACTAGGGACTGTTTTTGACGATGGACTAACCGACTGTTTCAAATATTTTATAAAGCCGCCTATTTTACTATGAATAGAATTGGACAACTCGTATAACTGATTGAATTGCTGTTCGTTTAAATACTTCTGATCTAAAGCAACATACAATTCACTTTGAACTTCCGTGCATGATCGTTGTGCGTAGCGAAGGAAGCGAGTAAACTCAGCATCGCTTCCCGCATCAAAGCCTTCGGCAATATTGTGCATTACCGAGCCTGCAGCCCGTCGAATCTGATCTCTTAAACCAAAATCACGAGAAAAATCTCCCTCTCCTGTGAAGGCATAAACCTCACGAGTAAGTCCTCGAGCCAACTGCCAAGCATTTATATCTTCAAATCGTTCAATTTTCATGATTTTTTAATGTCCTTAGTCTGTTTTGACAAGGGACTAGGGACGATGGACAGTTTTTGACTAGTGACAAGCATCATCTTTGTCCTTTATTTTTAGTCCGTTTATCCTTGGTTCTTAGTCTTTAAAAATTCTATAAATTATCTTTGTACTTTAACCTTTATTCTTAAGCTATTAGTCATTAGTCTATTTTGACCAGGGACGATGAACTTCTTCGACTAGGGACTAAGGACAGTTTTTGACTAAGGACTCCTCCTCCTATCTATCGACCATCTTTAAACTATATCCGCAAAATACCTTTCTGTGCTCCTGAAGTAATACAGACCGATAATGAAATAAACTATACTCATAAGGATGGAAATACCTAGTATTCCAAAATCAACAACTCCTTGCCCAAGCAGTCCAGCTCTGGCATTAGTGATTACACCTGATATTGGGTTCAGCCAGATCATTAGTTCTTTTACGAGTGGGTATTTATCTAACATCTTTACTGGGTAAATGACCGGTGTTACATACATCAGTATCTGAATAAAGAATGGCAAGGCAAAACGCACATCTCTGTATTTAATATTAAGTGAAGCAAGAATAAGCCCGAGACCTAATGCGTTTAATATAGCAATAGCTAACAATACAGGCAGGATCAATAACCCGATCAGCTGCGGCATTATTCCGTAATAAGCCATCATTCCAATCAAGATCACAGCGGCAATCGCCAAATCGATCAAACCTGTTGTAGCTGCAGTTGCCGGGACGATCAAACGAGGGAAATAGACCTTCTGAATTAGATTAGCATTTCCTGTCATAGAATTGCTGGCATTTGTCAGTGTGCCTGAATAATACTGCCATAGCAACAGTCCAACATAGAGGAAGACAGGATATGGAACACCATCTCCACTACTGATATTGGCCATACGATTAAAGATGAAAGTAAAAACAATCATAGTGACAAACGGCTGAAATATGGCCCAAACTATTCCTAGAGCTGTCTGCTTATAACGAACAGAGATATCACG
>JBAXXY010000202.1:0-4285 GCA_037127655.1 Lentisphaerota bacterium | reverse complement strand
ATCTTACTATCAATACTGAATCAGAGCTAATTAGCAACTTTAGAACTCAACTTGAGGCTTACAATAAAATATCCCTTTCCGATGAAGAGTTTAATAGAATCCTTATCCATCTTGACGGTGGCTCTGTCTTCGCAAAGGCTAAGAAACTAAGAGACAGATATGCCTTGAACATAGGTTCAGAGACTATATACATCGAGTTCTTCAATACAGCCGAATGGTGCAAGAATATATTCCAAGTTACCAATCAGATTAACCTTGAAGGAAAGTATAAGAATAGGTACGATGTAACTATCCTCATAAATGGACTTCCTCTTGTCCAGATAGAGCTAAAAAGAAGAGGTATAGAACTCAAGAAAGCCTTCAATCAGATAAATCGCTACCAAAAGCACTCCTACGGCAATCTCTTCCACTATGTACAAATATTTGTCATAAGTAACGGAGTCGATACCAAGTATTTTGCCAATAATAGAGAGCAGTCCTTTAAGTACACATTCTTTTGGACAGACAGGGATAACCGTAAGTATTCCGCTCTGAACGAATTTACTGAACAGTTCTTGGAAAAATGCCATATCTCCAAGATGATAGCACGGTATATCGTTCTACAGGAAGCAGACAAGGTTCTAATGGTTCTCAGACCTTATCAATATTACGCCGTTGAATCCATAGTGAAAAGAGCCGTTGACACTAAAAGAAACGGCTATGTATGGCATACCACAGGCAGTGGAAAGACCCTTACTTCTTTTAAGGCTAGTCAGATACTAATAGAAGATGAAAGAATTGACAAAGTAATATTCGTAGTTGACCGAAAGGACTTAGACTATCAAACTCTCAAGGAATTTAACAGCTTCAGCAAGGATTGCGTAGATAGCACGGATAGTACCACATCTTTTGTAAAACATATGAACGGTACAAACAAGCTAATCATCACAACCATTCAAAAACTGACAAGGGCTGTTGACATATACACTCACAGTTTAGATAAACATAAAGAGAGCAAGATTATATTCATCTTTGACGAATGCCACAGAAGCCAATTTGGTGAAATGCACTCTAAGATAACTTCTTACTTTAATAATATTCAGCTATTCGGCTTTACAGGTACTCCGATATTTGCAGAGAATGCACAGAACTTCAAAACTACCGAGGACATCTTTCAGAGTTGCCTTCATAAGTACCTTATCAAGGATGCCATAAATGACGGAAATGTACTTGGTTTCTCAGTAGAATACCTTGGCAGGTACAAGGACAAAACTTCGCTTGATATTGATGTGGAAGCCATAGACACAAAGGAAGTAATGGATAGCGATATGAGGATTGGAAAGGTTGCTGACTACATAATAAATAACCACGATAGAAAGACCCACAATAAAGAGTTCAATTCCATATTTACGGTCTCAAGCGTCAATGCTCTTATCAAATATTATGACATATTCAAACAGAAGAAGCCCAACCTCAAAATAGCCACTATATTCAGCTTTGATGCAAATGAAGACCCACAGGATGACAGAGAACATTCAAGGGACTGCCTTGATAGATTTTTGAACGATTACAACGATATGTTTGGCACAGACTACACGACAGACAAATTTGCAGGGTACTACATTGATATATCCAAAAGGGTTAAAGAAAAGCAGATAGACATACTGCTAGTAGTTAATATGTTCCTTACAGGATTTGACAGCAAGCTTACCAATACTCTCTATGTGGACAAGAATTTGAAGTATCACAGCTTGATACAAGCATTTTCACGAACCAACAGGATAGCAGGAGAAAAGAAGGCTTTCGGCAATATTGTCTCTTTCAGAAATCTCAAGAAAGACACCGATACTGCGATAAGCCTTTACTCTGACCCCAATTCTTTGACTACAGTCCTTATGAAGTCTTATGAAGAGTATTCAGATATATTCAATAACAATCTAAGCGAACTCTTCAAGATAGCCCCTAGTCTTAAAGCCATAGACGAATACGCAACAGAAGAAGAAAAAGCTAAATTTATAGAAATCTACAGGAATCTGCTTAGAGTCCTTACAAGGCTTCTCGTTTTCACTGAATTTGATTGGGATAATCTCAATATCACAGAGCAAATTTTTGAGGACTACAAAAGCAAATATCTTGATATATATGACTCAATAAAAAACACTACAGAAAAAGTTTCTATTCTTGATGATATTGACTTTGAATTAGAACTTCTCAAGCACGATATAATCAATGCCACATATATCGTAATGCTGCTTAAAGGACTTAATCCTAAGAGTAAGTCTTATGAGAAAGACAAAGACTTCATTATCAAGACGCTCGATTCTTCAGTTGAACTAAAGAGCAAGAAGGAACTTATTAAACACTTCATCGAAAAGAATCTTCCATATATCAAGAATAAAGATGAAATCGAAGACAAACTTAATGAACATTTCAATGCAGAAAGAGAAAAGGCACTTGTAGAGCTTATCAGCAAAGAGAATCTTAATCCTACAGCCATTAGGGATGTCATAGCCGAATATGAGTTCTCAGGCAAACTAAAGACTGATGTTATAAAAGACTCGTTCAATGACAAACTCAAATTCATTGAAAAGAGAGAAAAGACTAAGACCATAAAAGAGAAAATACTTGCTATCATAGAGAAATTCACATTTCTAAAATAAGGACTAATTTCGATGTCAGATGATCAAATCAAACTCTTCAACAGACTTTGGGCAATAGCCAATATTCTCAGAGGGAAAATGGATGCAAGCGAGTTCAAGAACTATATGCTTGGATTCATTTTCTATAAATTTCTTTCGGAAAAGCTCGAACACTTCCTCAATAAGACCCTTAAAGAAGATGTCATAGACTTTGCCAAAGCTTTCAATGACTCGAAGTATGCTGATGCATTAAAAGAAGAGGCTGTAGAACATTTAGGATTCTTTCTTGAACCTCAATACTTATTCAGAAGCCTTGTTGCTAAAGCTCAGAAGAAAGAATTCATACTGGATGACCTCAACAAAACATTAAAAAGCATAGAACAGTCAACTCTTGGACACGAAAGCGAAGACGACTTTGTAGGACTCTTTGACGATGTTGATTTGCAGTCATCGAAGCTAGGAAAAAGCGAGAAAGATAAAAATGATGTTATCTCTGAAATCCTCAAACAGCTTGCTCAGATAGACTTTGAACTTCATAATAGCAATATGGACATCCTTGGTGATGCTTATGAGTACCTTATCGGAGAGTTTGCTTCCAATGCAGGTAAAAAAGCAGGTGAATTCTATACGCCTCAACAGGTATCGAAGATTCTTGCCAAGATTGTCACTCTTGGAAAAGATAAAATAAAAAGTGCTTATGACCCTACTACTGGTTCGGCTTCACTACTCATTAGAATCTCAAAAGAAAGTGTCGTATCACATTTCTCGGGGCAAGAATTAAATCAGACCACTTACAACTTAGCTAGAATGAATATGATTCTGCACGGCGTTAAGTTCAGCGATTTTGACATAGTTCAAGGCGATACTCTTACTAATCCTCAGCACACAGATATAAAGTTTGAAGCTGTAGTCGCAAATCCCCCATTCTCGGCTAATTGGTCTGCTTCTGATTTATTCCTCAACGATGAAAGATTCTCAGCTTATGGCAGACTTGCACCTGCATCAAAAGCTGATTATGCCTTCGTGCAGCATATGATTTACCAACTCGATGAAAACGGCACTATGGCTGTTGTTTTGCCTCATGGAGTTTTATTTAGAGGCGGTTCAGAAGGAGAGATAAGAAAATTCTTAATTGAAGACAGAAACTACTTGGATGCCATTATAGGGCTGCCTTCAAATATCTTCTACGGCACTTCCATTCCTACAGTCATATTGGTATTCAAAAAGTGCAGAGTAAATTCCGACAATATTATCTTCATTGACGGCTCAAACTACTTTGAGAAAAAGAAAACTCAGAACTTTCTCAGAAATGAAGATGTCGAAAGAATTATGGACGCATACAAGAACAGGAAAAATATTGAAAAGTTCGCCTATGTCGCTCCAATAGCTGAAATCAAAGAGAATGAATACAACCTTAATATCCCTCGCTATATTGATACATTTGAACAAGAAAAGAGTATAGACATAAATTCAATAGTCGATGAACTCAAAGCCATAGAACCTGATATAAAAGCAATAGATGCCGACATACTCAAATACTGTAATGAGCTAGGCATTAAAGCTCCAGTTCTTTAGGAGCGCTTTAAAATGCAGACAAAATTCTTTTTCGATATTCCTGTATACATAAAATCTGAAGGCAAATACAGCAGAGAATTAACAAACTATAT
>JBAXXY010000201.1:0-4303 GCA_037127655.1 Lentisphaerota bacterium | reverse complement strand
AAATAAGCCTTTTATCCAATACCTCTACATTATCAAACGGATAGTAAAAAACACTTACACTTTAATAAGAACAAGAATTACAGAAAGAACACTTTTTTCTAATCCGCAAAAGAGTTATTTCTTCTTTCCGTTACAAATTTCAGATGATTTTCAAATTAGGGAACATTCTAGTTTCAAAGACATGCCCGATGCGATCAGAACTGTATTATTGTCTTTTGCCAATCACAGCAATAAATGCCTACTCATAAAAGCTCACCCATTAGATCCGCTTATAATAAACTACAGAAAATTTATATCCTTATTAAGTAGGTCGCTAAATATACAAGATCGTGTCTTCTATGTTGGAAGCGGACATACTCCGACCTTCATCAGAAATTCCTCTGGAGTAGTCACAGTCAATAGCACTGTAGGACTGCAAGCTATATCTCATGGACTACCAACTATAGCTTTGGGGAAAGCGATTTATAACATGGAAGGACTTACCTATCAGGGTACTTTAGATGATTTCTGGATCAATAGCTCAAACCACATACCACATCATGATGGATACATAAAATTCAAAAAATACTTATTAGATCATAACCAAGTTGAAGGGGAATTTTTCAAATATAAATGGATGAAAATAGGCGCTGAAAATTGTGCCAATTTTATTCAGAGCAATCTATAATTTTCATCTACTCTTCTTCAACACTTTCTCCCATTCAGGATCAAATGTTTTCTTTAAATCTAATCCATGCCTAATCAGACCATCTTTATACATATCGTCTACTAAAGCTTCTCTTGCCGAATCGTCTATAGGAATAGGTTTAAACTTATCTATAAGAGGGCGTAAGTCTTTGTAATGGTCTTTAATCATGCAAGGGGTCATCAAATTACCGTTTTTTTCTTCCCCCACATATTTTTTTTGCCACTCTCTAATTCCTTTAAAAAAAGGATCCATTAAAAGATCGTTCAAATTCTTTCCTTGCTTGTAAATATCGTAGATATTCATAGAAGAATAAGGGTTAAAGTTACAAGGAGTAATATTCCCATTCCAATCAATATAGAAATATCCTCCATATCGACCAGCAGATATGCAACCACTTACACAAGAGCCGGAGCCCCAAAAATCGGCAATAAAATAACCTTTATCCTTCACCAGTAGCTGAACATTCTTTAGGATATTTAGACGCTGTTCAGCTGTAACTAGAGAGTTTAAAGTCATTTCTCTTCCGATAGGCATATATTGAAAAATCCATCCGTATGATGCACCGCACTCTTTAAAGTAAAAATCAAAAATATCTTCAGTGAACAATAATTCTGCATTCTCGTTGTTAACTGTTATAGAAAACCCAAATGGAAGATTCGATTCTTTAAGTTTTTTCATAACATCCAATATTCTTTTATAAGTTCCGGCACCTCGTCTATCATCAGTATCTTTTTCATAGCCTTCAAGAGATATAGAAGGACTAATATTTCCAAGTTTGTTCATTCTGGATATCATCTTATCATCAATCAGTTTTCCATTAGTATAAAACATAAAAAGCTGATCATTATGCTTCTCAGCTAAATCAAGTAGATTTTTTCCATCACTAGTCCATAGGAGTGGTTCGCCTCCTGAAATTACAGTAAAAACTGATTGCCATAATTTCTTCTTTTCTGTAAGTATCCAATCCATAATCTCCCAGCTTAATTTTTCTGATGAACCACAGTCGCTACTGGCATAGCAACCTTTGCATTTCAAATTACAGAATTTTCCAATTCCTACAGTTAGAAACCCAGGAGGACTTTGCCCATATTTTTTTTTAAATTCTCCTATTATCGAAGCGCTCCGTATTCTTTGAAAAAAAATGTTGAGGAATATATCAAGCCGCTTTTTTCTGCTATGCTTGTCAGTGATTTCAAAAATGTTCTTTTTTATCATGTTATAGAAAGCAATAAGCATATAATAAGTATCTTGCTGGACTTTTATAGGAAATTTCTTCTTCTTCGCCAGTATCGGATCAACAACAATTTTAAAAGAAATTTTTCTAAAAAAAGGGATTAATAGGATTCCGCGAACCAAAGCAATAGGCAGCGACGCAAAAATGATTAGAATTAAATTATAGTTTTTAACTCTTTTATGGAAATTTTTTAGAGCGCAAAATATCTTGAATTTTCTTTTATTCATAGAAATACAATAGGCCTATTTTTAAATGCATGGTTATTCATATCAGCTTCTAGAGACATAATTCAGTTAAACTTTTCATAGATTATATTTTTAATCATATTAGCGAATTTTTTATGCGTGCTCGTCGTAAAATGCGCATAATCCCAAAAAAGATATTCATTGGGATTTTTGTCAACGCTAACTTTTCCTTTAAAATCACCTACGCCCCTAACAATTGAACCTGAAGTATTTCTGAAGCCAAACCTATTAGGAAAATTAACAACATCCATGACAGTTTTTTTCGCATCAAAAATTTCTATTTGAAATCCTTCTTTCTGCATTCTGTGTGTAAATAGTTCTATTTTTCTATTATGCTTTAAAAGCGATTTAGAAAGCAGTGGATACACATAATGCTTAAAAAACAGACTAATTTTGAACCATGGTATAGAAATAAACACTTCAAGTTTTTTAAACAAACTAGAACTCTTAAGATGCCATATAAAGATAGAGCTTAACTTAGCTCCAAATGGAAAATTATTAATATCGGGTAGGTTGAATAGAATTATTTTTTTTGCGCCATTTGTCCGTAGTTTGCTGATACATGCTTCAAGGTCTTTTGCAATACTTAGTATTCTCTTGAAATGAATGTATGGGAATCTCTTAACATCTACAAAAAATAAAAAATTGCATATGCCGCATCCAAGTATCACAAGATCAGTATCAGTAAATATTGAATTACTATTTTCTATTTGCTCTTTTAGACTTGGCGCTTTTGGGGCGTACCCACTCCGATACCTTGTCATAGCCAATCCGAAAGAATAGTTTTTAACATCGATATCTTCATGTCCATCTTCATGAAACATGTCAATAAGATATTCGCAATATACTGGGCCATTAGTAAATCGGCCTTCATAATATAAAGCAGAAGGGAATTTCCCTTTGTAAATTCTGCTAAAGTTACCGATGTCATGGAAGCTGTCACCAAAAATATGTATTGTTTTAATATTCATATATTTATCGCTATTTTAAAACTCATAAATGACAGAAAGCGTTACATACTATGATTCTTTATATTGTTTAGAATATATTTTTTCGGGACCTAAAACTTTTAACAAAGCCAAATATATCTGCTCTTTATTTAAGTCCCCCTGTTGCGTGAATAAATGTTGTATTCTACCCTTATGCTCAGTAGTCCTTGATAAAATTTTTGAAGTTAAACTCTCACCCATAGAAGACACCATACATCCTTCAGGAGCGACATTAAATACTAGAGAATATCCCTTTCGAAGTTTAGTGATTGTTTCTCCGATATACGGCAGAAGCTCGCCTCCAGGTTCAAAAGTAGAAATAACTTCTCTTCCTACTTCAATCATATCTGCTGTTGGCTCAGGCATAACAACTCTCGCAGCGCGATAAAGAGGGGCAGCAATGAATCTGCGTATCAAAAACTGTAATAACTCTGAAAAGATTAGGCTTTTTATCGACTTTTTAAGCAATATCATTGCAGCTTTTTTATTGACAAAATTAAGGCTTAAAAATACTTGTTTAGCTTCACTAATCGTTCTCTTTGCACGCAACTTCTTGCTAGATAGTTTATAATCAAAGTAATTCCAGGCAGGGCTATGAGTAACATGGCATCTCCCCAATCCTAATATAGATATCAATGCCTCACTGATATCTTCAAGTTGAGCTATACGCAAATAAACTTCTCCCTCCACATGGATCAAAACATCAGTTGTTAAAGTATCTGATTTTTTCCATTTGCCAGAGAATTCTCTGAGTAATTTCTTAAACTTGACCCTCTGCTTATTGAATAATAAAAACTTAGAAACCAGATCGAAATAAGAGTTTGCCATATTCTTGAATCTTTTTTCCTGAAGGCAATAAAGCTTTTCCTTTAAAGACTTAAAATCACAGAGCATATTTTGAAAGTCTTCTTGAGCCGAACAGTTAGCAGTAGCGTCTAAAAAGAGTTGTTGAATGACTCCATTTAGCACCAAACCTTGCATACACTTTACAAAAATTGTATTCCCCAGACTGCTTACTTTATCGTCTTCTCCTATTAAAAATTTGAAATAATCGAACTTATTTTCTGCGCCATTATTATCTCCAGGACATTTATCACAGCGATTCAGGCAAATTCTATGAGTATCAACATACATGCCTTGCCTGCAC
>JBAXXY010000200.1:0-4305 GCA_037127655.1 Lentisphaerota bacterium | reverse complement strand
TTATATAATAGCGTGGACAAATTATGATGTCAGCTTTATTCTCTGCACATGCCTTGTATGCGGCTGCCGATTTGGCTTCCAAAATAGTATCTCCCCAGAAAGATTCGCTTACACTACCTTCGACATAAGATCCGCCATAATTAACACCATCGGCAAATTTGGAGTCGCTGACTATAAACATATAGCAAACTCTACTGCAAGTAGCTGTAGCTTCAATTTTATCGCCAACTTCTATGTCTGGTTCAAGTACTCCAATAGTCTTCACATCTAAGGGAGAACTCGGCTGGCTTAAATAGTTAGTCGAACATCCGACTATTAACAGTGAAAGCATCAATAAAGTCGCAGATGGTAAAAACTTAGAAATTGTCATAACCGATTTTCCTTAAAATATTATAATTTTTATTTAGCTAACTACCTATGCCAAATTACTTAGAAGGCTCATAGAACAAAGCATTAGCTTTTTTCTTAAGCGACAAATTGTAATTCATCCATGCTATTTGCCCAAGAGCCGACCTGTATTGATCTTCGATATTTTGTTTGTCTTTCGTAAAACTTTCCATGGACGGCAATGAAATCTTCTCCACATATACGATTATAGCTCCGTCAGGGGTATTAGCAACAGATGACAAATCATACTGCTTTGTCTTTGTAGTCAAATCAACTATTTCTCTGGCATTGGAGTTTTTCATCAAAGCGCTGAAATCAGTCTGACTGAAAACAATGCTACTATCAAACTTTTTGTCCGAAACAAGTTTGCTCCTGTCCATCTTACTTGCTTCTTCTTTGAATTTGTTGGCAGCATTTTTTGCAAGGACTATAGACTGTGCATTTTTGTAATCTTCTATTACGATATTTTTAACTTCAGGCAAAGTAGCATTCTTTGATTCTATTCTATCTGTTAGAAGAGCTACAAAATAAGCCTTTTTACCTTCAACAGCATTGGTTATGGGCTGATCCAGGAACAAAGATGACACCTGATTAACAAGAGCAGGCTCCTTGCCGATATTTTCAATAAGTTCCCCGTCTGAGGAAATCCAATTGGATATTTTAATAGTATCGAACTTAAGTTTCCTTGCGTAAGATTCAAAAGCAGATGATGGATTAGCAATAACTTTCCCAGTTTGCTCCAAAGTTTTGTAAGCTCCTACTGCAAACTCCTGCGCATTAGATTTAGCGGCTGTTTTGCAAAAATCATTAAGGAGTTCATCTTTAATTTTAGCCTTTGCATCTTTATCTTTCATAGATGAATAATTTGCCTTATTTGCCTGGAAATAATCATCTATAGCTTTCTGAGTGACACTTTTTTCTGCTTCAGCTTTATATGAAGAAAAATCAAATTTAACGATAACTGCTTTTGATTTTTTGGGCGTGAGATACTTCGAGGAATTTGAGCTGAAATACGACTGAAGATCTTTATCATTAACCATAATCATAGACAGAAAGTCTTTGGCAATAAAATCTGCTACCTTAACAGAATAAGTCTGATTGAGATTATTGTAATAGTCCAAAGTTCCTTTCTCGGTAACTAGGACTTCATTAGAGATAATATTTTTAAGTGTGGCAATCGAGACATCTTCTCTCAATGCCGATTCTATATCTGTTTGCGTAATGCCATATCTTCCAAGAGCATATACCATCATTTTGTATCTATCGTAATTGAATCCAGTTTCAGATTGGAAAACAGGTAATGTCTTGAGATATGCGGCAAGTGACGCGTCATTTGGAGAAATTTTGAGTCTGTTGACTTCTTTTAAAATAATAATTCTATCTAATGCAGCTGGAGTGAGCTGTTGAACTGTACTCGATGAATTAAAATCAACCGGCCATCCTTGAACAGTCATTGAAATCATCACATTTGTCATACTCTTATCAAATTCTTTCTGAGGAATGCGCTTGCCGTAAACTTCTATATTACTCTTAGCTGACCCGAAAGACAGGGCATTAAATATCTCCTCAGGAGCCACAGAGAAGTAAAGCACAAATGGTACAATAATAAAAAGGGTTAAAAGGCCGAACGCTAACCTGCCATGCTTGTGAAAAAGGCGGTTCATTCTTGTGATAAACATTATATTTCTCCTAAATAAATTAAATTCGGAAACAGCTAGATATGTAAAATCAACTTACATGCGACTATTTACAAAACGATTAAGATATGATTCTATTTAAAATACTCTTTATATCAATACTGCAAATCTTCTATTCGCTTCAAAATTACATTACAGATAAAAATTCTGCTATAATTTTGCAGTATTCTTCTTTTTTCCTCAACCATCTTACTAAGATTGATATTAAACGGATTGCTGATAAACTGAACAATAGACCAAGAAAGGCTTTAATTTTAAACCTTTAAGCTTAGCGAAAGAACAAATCTTAAATGATAGTCATTGAGTCAGGCAAAATACACCGGCAATACATAAAAGACCTCTGGATATACAGGGAGTTATTTTTGCTCCTTTCCTGGAGAGATATACTAGTCAGATACAAGCAAACTGTAATCGGCGTAGCATGGAGCATCTTAAGACCGCTTCTGACTATGATAGTCTTTACTATTGTCTTTGGAAAACTTGCCAAAATGCCCTCTGACGGAATGCCTTACTCGGTAATGGTTTTTGCTGCGATGCTTCCATGGCAGTTTTTCAGCAATACTCTCTCTGAGGGAGGCAATTCTCTCATCAATAATGAAAAGCTTATCTCTAAAGTTTATTTCCCGAGAATAATTATACCAACTACATCTATGATAGTAAGTTTAATTGACTTCCTTATATCTCTTGGGCTTCTTTTTATCCTGATGATATTTACAGGATTTCTTCCGTCGTGGAAAATTATTTTTATGCCTGTTTTCCTTATCCAGGCAATCATTATCTCGCTCGGACTTACTTTTTTTATTTCAGCAATGAATGTCAAATACCGTGATTTTCGCTATGTTCTGCCATTTATAATTCAATTCGGACTCTACATATCGCCTGTTGGTTTTTCGTCTTCTATTGTTCCAGAGAAATGGCGTATTTTGTATTACCTGAACCCCATGGCTGGAATTATCGATTCCTTCAGGTGGTGCATAAGCGGATCAACCAATAATTTGTATTTAACAGGCTGGGGCATTTCGCTTTTTGTTACGATTATATTCTTTATCATCGGCGTTGCCTACTTCAGAAATGCCGAACGCGAATTTGCCGACATAATCTAAAGAATAATGCCATCTCTAATTAAATATTTTTGCACACTATTAGCAGGCGTATTCTTATCTCAATCTTGCTTTGCGGCTGATTATCCTCCCCTCAAGCCTTCGACTGCCTCACATTTTGCCAATTCCTGGTATTATGTTTTCTGGCCTTTTAACTTCATTTTACCTCATCCTATAGTTAAGAAAACTATTTATGAGGTTCAAACTCAATACACTCATATAAGAGTATATGAAGATGAAAACGGAGTAAGATACCTTGTTTTTCTTCCTGAAAATGGTTATCAAAGCGTTTTTGATACTGAAAATCCCGGCGTGTTAATTTCTGACTACGCTAAGTACACTTTTCTTGCTCTAGTCGCTATAAAAAAAACTCCTAAAAAAGTCCTGTTCATCGGCATGGGCGGAGCAATTATGCCTACTTACATGAGAAAGCATTGCCCTGGTACTGAGATTGATATAGTCGAACTTGACGGGGATATTCCGGCAATTGCAGAAAATTATTTCGGGTTCATTCCTGATTCCAGAACAAGTGTGATTATAGGCGACGGAAGAAAATTTATAGATACAAATAAAGAAAAGTATGATATTGTTTTTCTGGATGTTTATGATGCTGAGACTATACCAGAACAATTCACAACGCAGGAATTCTTTCACAATGTGAAGAAATCTTTAGCTGACGGTGGAGCTCTATCTGTTAATCTGGCAAATTTAGGAGAAGACTTTGTGTCTAAGATAACATCATCAATAACATCTGAGTTTCCAAATACATATATTTTTTTATCTGAAAGAAAGACAAACTATATCACAATTTCTTTGATGGATAGGCAAACAACTTTCTCAGACATTGAGAATAGAGCCAGTCAATTTGACTCTAGAAAAACTTTCAATATCAATTTTTCAGACATGCTTAAAAGCAGGGTCAACGATTAGTCATGTTCTTATTGAAACAGGAAAGAAAAAGCCCCGAAAGATCAAAGTCTCTCGGGGCTTTAATTTTAGTAATAAGATTAGTGTATCAAGGCAAATTTTAACGCAAAGAGTATTGCCATAAGAACGAGTACCCAATTCAGGTCTTTGAATTTGAATGTGCATATTTTAATAATTACATATGTTATTAAACC
>JBAXXY010000199.1:0-4358 GCA_037127655.1 Lentisphaerota bacterium | reverse complement strand
CATGTATGTATGTACTGGTTATATCTTTAAAGTATCTTTCGCTTCTGCCGATAGCCCTTATTTTTATCTTTACTACTCACCCAAGCGAGTTTGCCTCAAGCCTAAATAGCATCGGACTCCCATACAAACTTGCCTACACTTTTAATATCATCTTCAGATATTTTCCTGACATACAAAATGAATTTAAAACTATTGCCTACGCTCAGGCAGCGCGAGGAATAAGTTTCGGTAAAGATGAAAAATCATTCCTAAAGAGAGTTAAAAACCTTTTTGGCATTATGATTCCTCTCATCAATTCAGCTCTTTTTAGAATAGACAGCATCACAAACGCCATGGATTTAAGAAGTTTCGGCAAAAAAACAAAAAGGACTTGGTATAACCAGACAAAGTTCACAAAAAAAGATATTATCTGCGTAATAGTTTCCCTTGCTGTTTTTGCATTGTTCATTTCTTATAAAATACTATTTTCCATCACCTTCAACTATAAATTATTTTAAAACCTATGGACTTAAAGGCCCTAGATGACAAAATAAAGGAATTTGCTAAAGAACGAGATTGGGATCAGTTCCATTCCCCCAAAAATCTTTCTATGGCGCTGATTGGCGAAGCCGCTGAACTTATAGAAGAGTTTCAATGGCTTACAGAAGAACAAAGTCGCAATCTTGAACCCGAAAAACTCTCAAAAGTTAAAGATGAGCTAGGCGATATTTTCATCTATCTTCTGCGGATTTCAGGAGTTTTGGGTATTGATATTCTGGAAGCCGGACATGAAAAGTTTAGAAAAAATGAATTGAAGTATCCAGCGGATAAATGCAGAGGTTCATCTAAAAAATATAATGAATACGAATGATTTTTTCAGGACTGTATTTAGTTGAGATATTGACAGTTTGCTCTCAATAAAGTTATCATTAAAAGACATACCATTAAACTACAATCAAAAAACAAGTTAAGGAGATACTTAGTTATGGGACTAAAACCTAGAATCGCGATCATGCAATTTTTGCAGTTTTTCATCTGGGGATCATGGATGATGACAATTGCTGCATGGTGGTTCGGAACACAACACTGGTCGGGAGCTCAATTCGGCGCAATTTTCTCAACAATGGGCATAGCTTCATTATTTATGCCTACAATCGCCGGGATTATCGCTGACCGTTGGATAAATGCGGAAAAACTATACGGTATATTTCATATTTGCGGAGCTATAATGCTCTTTATAGTACCTTATTGCCCTAGCCCGATGGCAGTCTTCTGGGTTATGCTCGTAAATATGTGTTTCTTTATGCCAACTATAGGCTTATCTATTACTATTTCCTACGCAAGCATGGAAGAAGCCGGAATGAACATTGTTAAGGAATATCCTCCTGTAAGGGTATGGGGCACGATCGGTTTCATAGTAGCTATGTGGACAGTAAGTCTTCTCCATTTCGAAACCTCTCCTATGATGTTCTACATCGCAGGCGGTGCTGCAATATTACTTGGTATTTATGGCTTTACAATGCCTAAATGCCCACCGCTCGGAAAGAGTACCGGTTCATGGACTAGCGTTCTGGGTCTAGAGGCTTTCAAACTTTTCAAAAGCTACAAAATGGCGTTGTTCTTCTTATTCTCCATGCTTCTTGGCGGGGCTCTCCAGCTTACCAACGCTTACGGGGATGTGTTCCTTCACAGTTTCGCAGATGTACCCATCTACAAGGATTGCATAGCCGTCAAATTCCCTGCAATAATAATGTCTATATCCCAGATGTCTGAAACATTCATGATATTGCTTGTTCCTTTCTTCCTGCGCCGCTTCGGTATAAAGAAAGTTATGATGCTCAGTATGTTTGCCTGGGTATTGCGTTTCGGGCTATTTGGTTTCGGAACCCCTGAAGCAGCCGGCGGTTTGTGGATGCTTGTCCTTTCATGTATCATCTACGGCGCAGCATTTGACTTTTTCAATATTTCGGGTTCGCTCTATACTGAACTGAACGCTCCTCCAAGCATTCGCGCAAGTGCTCAGGGGCTCTTTATGTTTATGACAAACGGTATCGGCGCAGTAATTGGCAGTTCTCTCAGCGGATGGGCTATCAGCGCATTCTATACTACTGGAAGTGGAGCAAATCAGGTTATTCAATGGCAGGGATGGGGCGGAGTATGGGTACTCTTTGCTATCTACTCATTGATAGTTGGAATACTCTTTACGCTTATGTTCAAGCACAAACACAATCCTGCAGAGATGACCAATATTCATCACTAATTTGAAGTTTTCTAACTGAAGCGGCTCCTTTCGAAAAAGGAGTCGCTTTTTTTTAATGGAGGGTTCCGCTTTGCCGTAACCGCTTTCGATGTTAAATGACTTCACCAAAAAACTTCCAGTTTCCTTAGACTTCTCTCCCTACGAATCCATATTTGTGGGTTTCAGTGGCGGCGCCGATAGCACGGCCCTGCTTCTGATCCTAAAAGAACTCCAGAAAACTTATTCCTTTAGGCTGACTGCTGTTCATTTTGAACACGGCATCAGAGGCAAAGAGAGCATTGAAGACGCAATATGGTGCAGAAACTTTTGTGAAAAACTTACTATTGAGTATAAAGAATTTTCACTAACCCTTCTAACAGCTAAACATCCTAATGAAGGCATAGAAGAAGCCGCAAGACGCCTTCGTCTTGAGAAATGGGCTGAATTGGCATCTGATAAAAAAAGTTGTGTGGCTTTAGGGCATCATTCAGGAGACAAGATAGAAAACCTTTTTATCAGGTTTTTAAGAGGTTCAAACTCTTCAGGACTAACATCATTAAGATATGTTTCAAAAATCAATGGCATCATTTTTATCAGACCTCTATTTGACTTTGCCAAATCTCAAATTGAAGAGTTACTGCGCGCTATGGAAATCAATGATTGGCGAATAGACTCAACCAATTTAGAAACAACACATCGCAGAAACTTCATCCGAAACGAACTAATCCCTCTTCTGCAACAAAATATTCCTAATGCCCTACCCTCTTTAAATTCAGCTTATTCCGCTATCCAATGTGATGCTGAGTTCATCGAAGAATTCGCTTTCAAGGAAACTTCAAAAATATCTAGAGATGAGCGCCTAAGTATATCTTACATAACCTCACTTCATCCGGCTGTAAGGATAAGAGTGATGCGGCATTGGCTTACTTCTAAACTTGGTTTTGAATTCATACCTTCCAGAGATTTTACTGAAAGGTTCAATTCAGAACTTCTAATCAACCACCAGAAAAAAAGCCTCATTCCTATAAATGGAGATAATTTCCTCTTACTGCATAAGGATAGCATCTCGCTGATTAAGAATGAGGACAACTCTAATCCTGAACAGAACTTTATCTGGAATTGGAAAGAAAATAATCATATCGGAATAAACACTTTTGTCCTGACTGCAAGAATCGATAAAGTAAAAACATATTCGCTGGATAAAAATTCCGCCTATTTCGATGCCCGCCTAATCCCTAACGAACTTCTAATAAGATACAAGCAATATGGCGACAGATTTATGCCGTTCGGATACGACAAGGAAGTAAAAGTAAGTAAAGTTCTTCAGAACGAAAAGATTGCAGAAAGGGAAAAAGTTCTACTTCTGGCTGATATGGAAGGTATAATTTACTGGGTCATCGGGGTAAAAAGGTCTGACTTAGCTAAAGCTACAGACGAGACAAAAGAAATTGTTAGTTTCTCAATAGAAAATAAATTTGATTAAATCCAAACAAGAAGTATTTTTCAATTCTTCACACTTTGGATGCGCGGGTGGCGAAATGGCAGACGCGCTAGATTTAGGATCTAGTGCCGGAAGGCGTGGGGGTTCAAGTCCCCCCTCGCGCACCACTTTTTCTATATAAACCAGGATATGAGCAAATGCGAGAAAAGACTCCGAGTAAACTTTTTAACCACTGATTGACACTAATAAGCACTAACTTTTTATATTTTAGTGGAGATAAGCGAAGATAAGTGGTGAGAGAAATATTATGCTAAAACAAGAAGGTTATGATCTGATAGGAGCAGCACTCGAAGTTTACAACGAACTTGGCGGTGGCTTGCTTGAAGAGATATACCAACAATCTTTAGAGTTCGAGCTCAAATTAAGGAATATTCCTTTTGATTCGAAGAGACAGCTTGATGTTTATTATAAATCCAATAAACTCAACAAAGCTTATATCCCTGATTTAATAGTTTATGATAAAATCATTGTGGAATTAAAGGCAGTTTCAAGTATTCTTCCTGAACATGAGGCACAACTTATCAATTATCTTAAGATAACCAAACTGGAAGTAGGTTACCTGATAAACTTTGGAAATACAGAAAAACTTGAATGGAAAAGGTACATTCTCACAAACCACTGATTGACACTAATGTGCAC
>JBAXXY010000198.1:0-4368 GCA_037127655.1 Lentisphaerota bacterium | reverse complement strand
ATATAATATTATGTTACTCAATATGAAATACTTCTTTTAGCTCAGATGATATGGGGCTGTTGTCAGGGTTGGAGGGCATAATATCTTTCATGTGAGCCCACCATTTTTTACAGATTTCTGTATTTGCTATGCTATTCCACCTATTTTCATTTTCAATTTCGACATAACCAAAGATGTTGGAAGTTTTAATATCTAAAAATATAGAGTAATTGTGAACTCCATGAACTTTCAGGGTGCTCTCCAGTTCCTTCCATATTGGATTATGCCTCTTTTCATATTCCTCATGTTTGTCTGAATTAACGCTCATTATAAAAGCTTTGCGAATCATATTAACCTCCAGGTAATTAATTAATTTCTTCCAAACCAAGATGAATATCTTTTATTTTTCCATAACGCTCATGTTCTATTTGCTTCAATGTTTTTCCAGAAGTGTTGGGAGCAAAGACTATACCTATTATAGCGCTAATGATAAGGAATATAACCATAAGAGAAGCAACAAAGCTGAATCCTTTTGCACTAATCAGATGAGGGACAAGAAATGTCCATATCCCACAGGATACGCGGACGAAGAAAAACATTATACCTTGAAACCTGGCACGGTATTTTGTCGGAAAGAGTTCGCTTGCCCAAAGCTGATAAAACGCCTGTTGCCCTACTCCGCAGTGCAGTCCGTAAATAATTACAAAAATTATCAGAATAAGAGTGGTAGCAGGAGCGACTATAAAGAGCCCCCAGGCTATTATTGCAGATATAGCAGCCACAGCGTAGATCATTCTTCTGTTAAGTCTGTCCGCATATTTCATGAATATAAAGTAAGTACTAAGCGCTGTGCATGTAAAGAGAAACGCTTGCAGAATTACAGCTTGTCCCTGAGTAACTCCACCTACAGTCTGATAGATAAAAGGCATAAGAAAGCCCATTGTTCCAGCAACCATATTCCAGAAAAGGTAAATACCTACCAGAAACAACATTGCTGTGATATTTGGTCTAATGAAAAACTCCCTAACGCTTGATATAGCTTTGACACCTTTTGAAGCAAGAATCTTTTCTCCTTTTTGTTCCTCTTTCCAGATTTTTGACTCAGATAGACTCCTACGCATCTTCCATGTTATAAAGGCAAGTACGAGAAGATGCGCAAATACGATTCTGCTTCCAAGAAGACCAAGATCTATTAGAGCAAAAGATAAAAGAAGTGTGACTACAGGTCCGATAGCCCATGCCAATTGCGCTGTTCCACAATGTTTTGCTCTCTGAGTTGCCGGAGCTTCTTCAGCTATAAAAGTCCATGAAGCTGGTATATCTGCCCCTACTGAGAGCCCGACGATTACATAGCCAATAAAAAGCATCACATAACTGTGCGAAAATATGATAAAAAGCATACCGACCATGTAGAAAAGCATATCGTAAGTGTAAACAACTTTTCTTCCATACTTATCACAAACCCATCCTCCAATGAGAGCTCCTACTGCAGCTGAAATAGCGTTTGAACTAAATGCAGCAATTAGCCCTATCTTCCAGTCTGACATTTTTAGGTATTCAGCCCAAAGCATTAAACCTGCTGAACCTGCGACAATTGAACCTGCATCAATGTAGTTTGCCATTGCTGCAGCAATAGTGGTTTTCCAAGGTGATTTGTTTATTGTTGCTTCCATAATATCCCCTTTTTGATATTGAATTGCTAATCTGTGTTTATCTTTAAATTAAGTAAGTATATGATTAATTCAACATAAATAAAGAATTTAAAAGATAATAAAAGATTATTTGCATTGAAAAGAAGATAAATGCTCATATAATCGTATTGTAAATGTTAGTTAAGGAGAGTTTATGCTAGGTGAAGAACGCAGACAGATTATTATAGAGAAAATTTCTGCAGATAAGAAAGTGTATGTAACCGAATTAAGCGAGCTTTTTCAAGTTACTGAAGAGACTGTTCGCAGGGATCTGGAAAAGCTGGAAGAAAAGGAATTGTTGAAGAGGACATACGGAGGAGCTATGTCTTTTCAAAAAATCAGCGATGATCTTCCTTTTGCTACCAGAACCACCCAAAATTCTGAATCCAAAGAGCTTATTGCACGAAAAGCTGTCAGCTTGATAAAAGATGGAGTCAAACTTGTCGTGGACGCCAGCACTACAAGCCTTTTACTGCTCGAAAATATCAAAAACAAGAAAGACATTACTCTAATCACAAATTCAATAAAAATTCCGCACGACTTTGTGAACTCGGACCTGCAGATAATCTCAACAGGCGGGATGCTCCGCCCTCACTCTCTTGCCCTTGTCGGACCAACGGCAAAACAATCACTTTTAAATTATCATGTTGATATCGCTATTTTGAGCTGTAAAGCTCTCTCTATGGAAAAAGGTATAATGGAATCTAACGAACCCGAGAGTGATCTAAAAACAACTATGCGTCATCAGGCCGAAAAATGCATTCTAATGGCCGATTCGTCCAAATTTAATAAAGTGGCATTCATAAAGATGCTCAATTTCGAGGATATTGATTATTTGGTTACCGATCTGGACCCAGGAAAGGAATGGAATAATTTTTGCAAAAAAAATGGCATAGAACTCATATTCTAGCTTTTTAGTTCTTCTTAAATGCAGAAATAATTATAAATAAACATCTTAAAACGCTTTCAAAAAAGATATCCTATACTTATTATTTAACCTAAATTCCGCAGTTGGATATGTTCGGGCTTTTACAGCCTCGCAGAAAAGATGCGTTAATACCACACAATCAGCTTCCAATACGATAACTTGTTCAGTAACCGCGATATTTGTACGCTGAAATATTTGCTGAATATCTGGTTGTTTTTGCAGATTTGATATTCGGACTTTTATTTTTAGCCTCAATTGTCCGAAAATTAAAGTCCATTTTCATCCTTGAATACTCCGCTGGCACACTAAATAACTCTGTTTTTTCAGATGTTTTATCCGATCCCGTCAATGAATGCTCCGAAAAACAACTACGGACTTTTGAGCCTGGCGTAGCATGAAGCATGAGTATCACTTTTAAGGCAGTAAGAGAAGAAGTGCTGTCATTCAAACGCAGGGATAGTTTTATAGTTGAATAAACAGGTGAAGATTATAAGCTATATTTTATTCAGAGAGATAGCCTCCTGTATGACTGGGTTGCTATGTTGTCTTACTGTCATTTTGAGTGAATTTTCTTCGGGATACACCCTTTGTTTAGGGGGGAAACCGAAGACCTTATTCTTACCCAATTAGTTAGCGTTATCGTCCATTTCCTTCATTTGAGCTGCGGTTCTGGCATTAATTGAATCCTGAATTTTGGAGAGTTTAGTTTTCTGAATAAGATATTGTTGTCCTGAAGCGCCCTGTTGAACATCAAAAGCAGTGCTACTCTTTGAGTCTGGAATCGCATTTTGTTTTATATTAGGATTATCTGTAGTAACCTGATCCTTATGCTTAGACTGGTCAGCAGTAGCATTACTATATCCGTATTTCTTTTGTGTAGATTCATCCAATCTGGATAGTTTTAACATTTTTAATACTCTGTCCTCAGAAACAGGTAATTTTGTGCATTCTACTGTCAAAGCAGTAGGAGTTTTACTTATGACTTGGACATTGTAATAGGTTTCATCTAATGTTTTAATGTCGTCTCCATAAGCAAGAACAGATACAAACAATAAAGTTAGTACGGAAGAAGCTATAAGACCAGTTCTCACAATAATCTCCAATTTTAGTATCCTTCGCTGAATGTGGCAGTTAGGCTTTACCTGCGGTAGCGCCTGATTTCCGAAAAAGATGATATATTCATATTCCCGTATCTCATACTTTCGGTGATTGCCTGCAGATTGCTTTTTCTACCATTCAATATTTCATACCCGGCAGCAACCATTCCTGTTTTTGTTTTACCTTTTAAACAGCAGATTAGTGAAGGTTCTTTCAGCGAGCTTATAAGACCAACAATATCCTTGACTCTTTCAAAAGTTAATTCTTTTCTTTGGAGATATGGAAACTGGTGAATTGTAATTTTCGGATCATCATAAAATTGATTAAGCCAGTCTCCATCAATCAGAATAATAATGTGGCATATGTTAAAATCTTTATACAGTTTATTTACTTGATGCGGCCAGACAATTGCGCTCCTGTATAATTTTCCCTTTTCAACTACTCCAAAGTTCGCCGGCATAACACCTGCAACAGTTGCAAGTTCCCGCCAGTTTTCAGGTAATGGGTCCTGTTTATTATTCGGGTCTCCCAATGGTTCGTGATATTTGATTTTCATAATGGGAATTATAAACAATTTTCAGTAACTATGTTTTATATGAGGTTTATATTCTTCGATGGGTATTTGATAAGAACCTTGTGTTCTACCATTTCTCAAATTAATCCCGCAATATA
>JBAXXY010000197.1:0-4381 GCA_037127655.1 Lentisphaerota bacterium | reverse complement strand
GGATTCTAGACACTAAATAATTATATGCTATATTGCACGGTATTGATACGCAAAGACCAGCGGCTGTGGTAAGTAGAGCCTTCCAGATGGCCTCAGAAAGACCTATTGCATTAATGAAAGCACCTTTAATCTGAATGACCTGAAAGGCATCGATCATTCCAAGCACAGTTCCCAAAAGACCAAGGAGCGGAGCTACATAAGCAATGGTGGCTATAATGTTCATTCTTCTTTCCATTCTTGGAATTTCATCTAGAGAAGCATTTATAGCAGCCTGCTTTAGATTAGTGTCATTTTGGGCATACCTTAAAATTACTGCCCTTAGCACATGCGCCACTGGACCAGGAGTTTCCTCGCAAATACTTATCGCTTCAAGAATATTACCTTTTTTTAGAACATTTATTAGTCCGTTCAGAAGTTCTCCTACATTGATTTGTGCCCGGTGAATGTGGAACCAACGCTCTAATACTATAATCAAAGCAATGATACTACAGAAAATAATTATCCACATTACTGGTCCGCCATACTGAATTATATTGGCAAAAAGCATATTGAATTTTTACTCCTTGAGTTTATATAGGTTTTTAATTTCATCAATTCTTTGTTCAAAGTCGCTAACAGGGGAAATATTATATTTTACAAGTTCTCTTAAGACATCTATTGCAGCAATAGCTCCATTTGGAGTATTTTCATCCTGAAGGAGCCTAGTTAAGGCTATTGCACTTTTCACAAACCATATTTTAGATGGATTTCTGCCCGACTCCATTTCCAGAATATTAGAATAAAAAGCTTCATGATAAAACTCTATAGCTTTTTCTTTGTCATTTAAAACTTCATAGCATTTACCTATTTTATATAATGTCTGGGTTTTCACTAAAACAGATATTCTATTGGATTCTAATACTTTTTTGTAGCTCAAAATAGCTGAATTAATCAGATTGTTTTTGTCTTGAGAGTAATTTAGCTCTGCGAAGTAACAGTCGCCGATTCTTCCAAGAGAAGCTATTGAAGTTTCGGCATTATTGGACTTATCGTATGCTGATTGATAAGCCTGAATAGCTTCGCTGTATTTTCCATCTGATGAGAGAATATCGCCTTTGAAGTATAAGGCTAGAGGTAGGATTTCGCTTTGCGGGTATTTGCTTTCTATTGTATTAATAAGTTCTAGAGCCTTTGAACTTTCTTCTGTTTGGAATAATATAAAAGCCTCTCTATAATAGCAATTAACAATTACTAAAGGTTTGTTACTGTTATCCTTGATTATTGAATCTAGAATTTTTAGAGCATCGGCAAATTGTCTATTTTGTTCAAAGTAATTTGAAAGCCAAAATCTGACTTGAACCGCATATTCTGATTCTGGAAATGAATTCAAAAGCATTTTTGAAAATTTTGCAGCATTATCTATATTTTTGGAAGCTATGTTTACAAAAACAAGTTTGTACAAAGCATCTTTTATTAATGAAGATTTACTGTAATTATTTATAATTTGTTGCAGATAGGTAGACGACATATCATTTTTTTGGAGCAGCAAAGATAGTGAGCCTGCCTCATATAATGCATTTGGAGCTAAATCTGATTTAGGATTATCTTGGGCGTATTTTGCAAATTGAGATATAGCAGTATCGTAATCCTTTAATTTTTTTAAGACTACGGCATATGTGAAAAACGGTGAAGGTTCCAATTTTGAATCGGGGAATTCATCAACTAGCATTTTTAATGCTTTTTCTGAAGATTTATAATCATCTTGAGTTATATATATCTGAGATTCTCTAAGGAGACATTTTTCTTTAAATTCCGGATAGAGATCTTGAACAGTAATAAACGCATTTAAAGCCGAAGAATAATTTTTCTGAGCTAATATGCTTTCTGCTTTGCAGTACTTTGCGTTCCCTATTTGAGATGGGGCTTTGCTTTTTGAAATAATGTAGTCAAAATACTGATTTGCAAGAGAATAGTTACTCAACTGCAATGCATTTTGTCCGAAAAGCGAAGCGAGTTCAAGCGTGTCAGTTTCTGCCGGAAGGTTAAATGAAAAGTACTTTTCAGATAGGGCTGATATATCACTATTCCGTTTTTCATTAGCGAGAATTTCTGACAAAGTCAGGAGTATTTTTGCATTTACTCCTGACTTGGGAAAAGTGTCAAGGAACATCTTTGCCGTTAATATTGCCTGTTCATAATTATTTAATTTTATATAGGAATTAATTTTGAATATTGTTATTTGTTCTTTGTCGTACATATCGGGAGCTAAGGCAAAGGCATCATCAATTATATTAAGAGCGTCATCATATTTTTCTGCCTTTATATAGCTTGCTGATAAGGTATAAGTTACAAAAAACCACAAATAGTCAGGACCTAAAGATTGAGATTTTATTTTATTGTAGAGAGCTCTAGCATCTTTTAAATTGTCTTCCATTGTTAGTATATAGATATTAAGCAAATCAATTTTTACAGAGTCAACTGTATTTGCTGTGTCTGTTTCTTCATTTATAATAATTTTTGCAGCATCGTATTTATTTGTGGCCAAATCAATTATGATCATTTCTTGTGCAGCGCTGCGAGCTATATACTTATCTTTCTTATCTTTTGCTATTTGCCTAACTTTATCAAAAATAGTGTAAGCTCTATTTAGGTCTCCCATTCTTAGAAAGCATATTGCTTTGCCAGCCATGGCATTAAGAGATATTTGATCGCTTAATGAAGTCGAATCATTTAATACATCATCGTAAAGTCTGTTTGCTTCTTTGAATTTTCCTTCATAGAGCAGAATTTCGGCCTTCCAGTAGTTCAATGTCCTTTGGTCTTCAGGATGGTTTGAAAAGAATTGTTCAAATTTAGTGGAAAGTTCGCCGTATAATCTTCTAGCTTCTTCTATATTATTTGCTCTTAAGCATGTCGATATTAGAGAAAAATATGCATCGCGTATTGCAGGAGAATCTCCACCTGCATCTTTTAGATAATTTTGATAGTAGTTCATCGCAACATCATAAAGACCGCTGTCGAACGCTTTATCTCCTAGCAGTCTTTTTTGATATTGCGCTGTAGAGGCAGAAGACAATGTGAAAGAAAAGCAGAGCATAAATAAGAATAAAAATGCTCTCAAAACCCAAATCTTTGTTTCAAATAAATAAAACATGTGCATTGTGCTTAATTACTTTATTGTAAAGGCTCAGTTGTAACTGCTGGTATGACTTTTGCCGCTTTTATTTCTTTGATTTTTTCTTTGACGGCAGCGAGTATTTTATTTTCCAGTTCTGAATTATTTTTAATAAGTTCTTTAACCTGGTCTCTACCCTGTCCAAGCTGATCTCCTGCAAAGGAGAGCCAAGCTCCTCTTTTGTCGATTACACCCATATCAATTCCTACATCAAGGATGGAACCAGCCCTTGAAATTCCTTCGCTGAACTCAATGTCGAACTCTGCTTCTCTGAACGGCGGAGCCAGTTTATTTTTTACAACTTTGACTCTAGTTCTATTCCCGACCTGTTCACCTTTTGCGTCTTTGATTGCGGCGATTTTTCTGATGTCCAGTCTTATTGAACTATAGAATTTCAGAGCATTGCCGCCTGTTGTAGTTTCAGGATTTCCAAAAACAATTCCGATTTTGGAGCGTATTTGATTTGTAAAGATTACACAAGTTCTACTTTTATTGATAGCGCTTGTCATTTTTCTCAAGGCTTGTGACATAAGTCTAGCTTGTAGTCCCATATGGGAGTCTCCCATAGATCCTTCAATTTCAGCTCTAGGAACAAGCGCTGCAACAGAGTCAATAACAAGCACATCAATGGAGTTACTTCTAATAAGAGTTTCTGCAATATTTAAAGCATCCTCTCCGCAATCAGGTTGAGAAATCAGAAGATCTGCAATCTTGACTCCAATCTTTCCTGCGTATGTGGCATCGAGCGCATTTTCAGCATCAATTATCGCACATATTCCGCCTGCTTTCTGGGCATTGGCTATGACATGCAAACAGAGAGTAGTTTTACCGGAAGATTCAGGTCCATAGATTTCTACAACTCTTCCGCGGGGCAGTCCACCGACTCCGAGAGCTAAATCAAGAGATAGAGAGCCTGTGCTTATTGTTGTAACATCGCTATGGAAAGCATCATCGCCTAGAAACATTATAGAGCCTTTGCCGTATTCTTTTTCTATTTGAGTTAGTACTAACGCTAAATTTTTGTCCTTTGCAGTTCTTTCATCAATTTTTTTTGAAGCAGTTTTGTCTTCAGCCATAAGTTTATTTACCTTGTGATGGTTTGAGGTTCAAATATGTCTTAAGTGAAGATTATAGTAAAAAGCCTTTTTTTGCAACAAAAACGCTGATTTTTGCATCCATTTATTGTTTGGCTATAAATATCGACAATATATATCCATTCTGATATAC
>JBAXXY010000196.1:0-4444 GCA_037127655.1 Lentisphaerota bacterium | reverse complement strand
GTCACAAAAAGATGAATTGCGTGAGATATGTCTTGCAAACATAGAAGATCGTTATGGTTTTAAATATGAAAAATTTGACTCTTTAACCGTAGATCAAAAATTAATAATTGAACGCATTGATTATGAACTCAGCATTATAGATAAACTCAATCATTCAAACTATTTTCTCATTGTCTGGGATATTTTCATGTACGCCAGAGAAAGTAGAATTCCAATGGGAACTGGACGAGGTTCAGCTCCTGGAAGTATAGTAGCGTATCTAGCACATATTACTGATGTAGATCCTATAAAATATAATCTCATTTTTGAACGCTTTATTAATCCTGAACGGAATATCTCTAGTCCAGGTATTTATATTGATTGCTGCAAGAAGAGGAGATTTGAGATTATTGAATATTTGAGGACTAAATATAGCAAGGAAAATTCAGCGCTTGCCAGCACAGATCGTTTTTATTCTAAAGACAACTATTTGTGTGATAAGATAATAAAAGCAAAATCTCCATTTAAGGATGTCGGCAGAGTTCTTGGACACTCGATAAAAGAGATTAATTTGATTACAAAGCTTATTCCTGAGTATCCATGCAGCTTAACTTGGGAGAGAGAATGGAGTAAAAAGTTAAACTCTTATTTGGAACGAAACCTTTGGGCAGATGAAATATATAAAAATTGCGAAATTCTTGAGGGGCTTAGAGTATCGAGAATCACTCTCCCAGCAGCATTCATTGTAGGGAATAAAGAGCTTGCCAATTTATTACCGCTCTATATTGATGAAGTAGGAGATATTGCCACGCAATACAATGAAACAGATTCTGAGTATCTCGGGTTACTGAACCTGGAATTTATTGGCATTACTGTTCTTACACTCATTCAGGAAACCATTGATGAAATTAAGAAAAACAGAGGCATTGACCTTGATATCAGCAAAATACCACTTGATGACAAAAAGACCTATGTTCTTATGAACGAAGGTGATACTAAGGGATTATTTCAGCTTGAATCAAGTGGAATGAGAAAGCTATGCAGGAAATTCGGTATCAACAATATCGCAGACATTTCGGTGCTATTGGCGGTTTATCGTCCGGGACCAATGCAGTATATCGATGATTTTATCAATAGAAAATGGGGAAAAGTTACAATCAAATATGATCATCCTAAGATGAAAGAAGTATTGAAAGAAACCTATGGAGTAATCATTTATCAGGAACAGATAATAGAGCTCATAAATGTTCTTGCTGGGTTAACATATGCCGAAGCTGATATTATGAGAAGAGCTTTTGGTAGAAAGAAAGTTGATGAGCTTGAAATTCAGAAGAGAAAATTTACTGAGGGATGCGCGAAATACAGTTCAATACCGGAAAGTCTGGCTAATACAATCTGGGAGAAGATAGAGATGTTTGCTGGATACGCTTTTCAGAAAGCCCATAGTACTGCTTATGCTTTGCTTGCCTACAGGACTGCATATTTAAAAGCCAATTTTCCTGAAGAATATAAATGCGCACTTAAAAATTGTAAAACTACTTATAAAGATCTGTACCATGGCGCCATTATCTTGTAGTTATTGACCATTTAAAAGCCAATGAATGCAATGTAGAAACTTCGGCTTTACTGAAAGATTCCGTATAAACAGGCTATAATGAGCAGGAGAAAAAATATGCGAAGAAAAAGGTCAGGGAGTGTAATGAATATTAATAAGAAGCAATTGTTTAGGCTTGTGAAGTTTATAGGACAGTTGAAAGAAAACCGTTATCCCAATTGCAAGTCTTTTTCAGATGAAATGAGGCGGACTGACATTGACGGAAATATCAATATAAGTTGTTCAGCAAAGACTATTCAAAGAGACATAAAACTCCTGAAAGAATACTTTAATGCACCTATTGAGTTTAATACTGAACTTAATGGTTTTTATCTAACCAATCATGGCTGGAATTTTAATACTCCAATTTATTCTGAAGAGGAACTCATTGCGTCTGTTTTAGGGGCCAAACTTGCAGAAGACATAATGCCTGAACCGATCAAGTCTGAAATACGCAGGGCAGTAGATATGCAGTTGACTGATAACAACCCAGACTTCCTCGATACGGCAACAATATCAACATTCATAGCCGCATCAGGAGTCAAAGTAAAAATAGACCCTGTTGTTTTCGGTAAACTCTTCAAAGCCTGGCAACACCATAAGTCCGTAAAAATGCTTTACAAAGGTCATGAAGACGAAGCGGAACACGAAAGACAGATTGATCCCTATATCATAACCTATTACAATTCATCATGGTATGTGAAAGGATACTGCCATCTTAGGAATGCTGTAAGGATATTCGCCATTCATAGGATAAAGCAGATAGAGATTCTCGATAAATCTTTTGAAACCCCTACTGATATTCTAAAAGAGCCTCAAAAAGGCGAACCTTTTGAATTTGAAGAAGTCAAGGATATTGAGGTATGGTGTGCGCCAGAAATAGCTGGATATGTTCTTGAACGAAGCGAAGTTTACAAGCAGACATACGAGATGAATGAAGATGGTTCGCTCAATCTCCATATCAAGTCTGCCCCTGCTAAATCAATAATCAAATGGATTCTCTCTGAAGGCGGAAATGCTAGGCTAATCAAACCAAAAGAACTCGCCGAAGAAATTAAAATGCAAGCTAAGAAAGTGATACTAATTCATGTTTGATTACCTTTTAATAAATCATAATTCTAAAGAATAAAACGCAATAAAAATCGAAGGAGATGACAATGCCTGAACTTAATGTAACACGAAAGAATATTGAGAAATTGTTTTCGGAAATGCAAGGAAAAATTTTTGTAGTACCTGATTATCAAAGGCCATATAAATGGGATGTAGAAAAATGTGAGACTCTTTGGAATGATATTACCACATTTTTTTCAGATAAAAAAGATGGCGACGAATACTTTCTAGGTACTATTGTAACATGTGAAAGCGATAATAAAAATGAAATTGATATTATTGACGGCCAACAGCGCATAACTTCATTATTCCTGCTTTTGAGAGCATTCTATAAAAAGCTCGAAGGCATGAAAGAAGATGATAATATCATCGGACTTAAGAACCAAATTGCACCATGTATTTGGAATGTTAATGAAATCTCAGGGAAAGTTACCGACATGTCACAAATACATATTAAATCTAGAGTTGCCACAGAGAACAATAATGATATTTTTCATTCTATATTAAAAACAGGTTCATCTATTGATGACAATGAAGATGTGTATACTAAAAATTATTCATTCTTCTTTTCAAAGTGTGAGGAGTATGCAAAAGATAATCCAACTTATTGGCAACCTCTCTGTGTTACCATACTCAAAAAATGCATTGTCCTTCCCATCGAATGTAAAAATATTGACATAGCATTAACCATTTTTTCTACTTTAAACGACCGCGGATTGCCACTTTCTGACTCTGACATTTTCAAGGCTCAGATTTACAGAAACCAGCTAAATCCAGTTGAGCGACAAGCCTTCGCAACGAAATGGAAGGATTTAACAGAAACGGCTGAAGACGCATGTATTTCTTTAGATGATCTTTTTCGATATTACACACATTTTATACGCGCAAAGTCGCAGGACAAATCAAAAGAAATAGGTTTAAGGAAATTTTATTCTGCCGACAAATGGACAAAGCTAAAATACAGTGAACTTATGTCAGATTTGCCTAATCTAGCAGATTTCTGGTTTACTATTAATAGTGGCAAGACTGTAATCAACGACATTGAGAAAATCAGTTTAGAATCACAGAAATATCTTCATTGCCTACAGTGTTATCCTAATGAATATTGGAAATACATTGTCTCTGTTTACTACTATGTAAATTCCGAAAAGACCGAGTTTATTGACTCATTTTCAGCTTTACTCAAACGACTTACTGCCTATCTTTATTCAAAATTCATCGAAAAACCAACTGTTAATGCTATTAAGGATGACATTTATCAGGGCTGCATTGATATATTCAACAACAAACTTCCGTTATCTTTTTCACTGAATTCTGAGTTCAAATCACAAATTAGTGCAACGCGTTCTTTTAAAACGGCAAAGGGAATGATTTTACTCCACGCCTATCAAAATAAAAATCAAACTACTCTGATTCCGGAAAAGTTTGAAATCGAGCATATATTCCCGAGGAATTGGCAAAATACAAACTATAATGGTTGGGAAAAGACTGACGCTCAAATTTATTTGGAAAAGTTTGGTAACAAAACTGCAATTGAGAAAAAAATCAATATTCAAGCAGGAAATGGTTATTTCGGAAAGAAAAAGGCAAAATATAGAGATTCTAAAATTAGCAATGTCTTGGATTTATCTAGTTTTTCGAAAAATGATTGGGTTAAAGAAGATATTGAATTGAGAGATTCTCAATTTGTTGAAACTATTTATTCTTTCTTCACAGAAAACATGAAGGAATAACAGTAAATATCTTTGCACATCGTGTACA
>JBAXXY010000195.1:0-4468 GCA_037127655.1 Lentisphaerota bacterium | reverse complement strand
ACGGGTTCGTGGTGGGTAAACCCCATCGCAAAAAAGGATATGGCAAGTATATGTTGCAGACGGCCTTGACAGAACTGTTTAAAGATGATACAATAAAAGGAAGTCTAAATGTATTAAGAAACAGCATAAGAGGGATTGATAAAAACATTATAGAACACTTTTCCAAATATCATATCAACTATAAAAGTAAAGTTGACTTTTGTTTAATATATATTCAAAAAAACAATTTTTGGGTAGATGTAAAAATCAACAGAAATAAAATTAAGTCAGAATCATTAGATATAAGAGAACATAAAGACAAGATTTGGTCACATATTCGATTCAACCCAAAAACTAATTTAGATGAACTTCTTAGGGTTATAAAATTAGCTTTTAATTTGGCATCTAGATAAAAATTTATATGGATACGAATGTATTTATATCATATTCTCACGATAGCAAAGAACATGAAAGCTGGGTTTTGCAATTAGCTACTCGTTTACGCTCGAATGGCGTTGATGTTTTGCTTGACCGATGGAATTTAAGACTAGGTCAAGATTTAGCTGCTTTTATGGAAAGGGGATTATCAAACGCCAATAGAATAATATGTATTTGTTCTCAATCATATGTTAAAAAAGCTAATGAAGGGAAAGGGGGAGTTGGGTATGAAAAGCAGATTATTACTGGAGAAATGCTGACGGATTTAAATACTAATTGGGTGATCCCTATAATTTTAAATAATCCAACTCAAAATAAAGTGCCGATTTTTTTAAAAGGAAGAGTATATATAAGTTTTGAAAATCAAAGTCTTTATGAATGTAAATATGAAGAATTGCTTAGGGAATTGTTAGATGAGCCTGTCTTACCAATTCCTCCTTTAGGGAAAAATCCTTTTAAAGTTGTTAAAGAATATGCTCAACAGAAGTTTATCCCTAATAATGAAAGATATGTTTCTCCCGCTATGAGAGGCAGAGTTACATTTGATTATTCAAATAATAATGGACGGTATTTTATTGGACACGGTGAATTGATGTTTGAAACAGACTGGTCTAAGGCAAGCAATACAAATATTCATCTTTATAATGACCCTCCTAGCATCAAATCTGTTGCTCTTGCAAAAGATGTAGATAATATAAAATTGATAAAAGACGCGAGAATATATAATAGTTCTTCAAGAGTAAGAACTCCGAATCTAAATCAGATTACGATACTACAAAATATTAACGGATTTTATGCTGCTATTAAAATTATTGATATTAAAGATGATACTAGAGGAAGTGAAAATGATGAACTAACATTTGAATATGTAATTCAAACAAATGGGACTCCTGATTTTACTAAAATAGAATAAATATATTTCAAGAATCATCAACTCTTCATCCCTGATTACAAATAAAATATTGATGAATAAAGATAAACTCAAAGATACCGGATATGCAATCGTAAAAGCGACTTTAGGTTCCATCCCACTTGCTGGAGCTGCTGCCTCAGAACTATTATCGTTGCTTGTAGCCTCTCCTTTAGAAAGGCGCAGAGAAAAGTGGATGAGTGAAATAGGGGAGAGGTTATTAGAGCTAGAGAGGGCAGGGAAGATAAACTTAGAAGCATTAAAGGAAAATCCTGTATTTATTGATACAGTGCTAGCTGCAACTCAAATAGCCCTTAAAACAAGCGAACAGGAGAAACTATATGCCCTTAAGAATGCTCTTATTAATACTGCGTTAAGTGAATCTCCAGATCAATCAGAAATTCAGATATTTATATCTTTAATAGATATATATACTATATGGCATATTAGACTACTTAAATTATTTGACGATCCTATCAAATGGTTCAAAGATAAAAGTCTTGCTAAACCCAACTACATGAGTGCTGGGCTTAAAAATATTATAGATATTGCGTTTCCCGAACTACAGGATAAAAATGAGTTCTGCAATATCATATGGGATGATTTGCATAGGGCAGGCTTCCACAAAAGTGGGTCACTCCATGTCATGATGACAAATAATGGGCTTATGGCTAGCAGAACTACTGAATACGGGAAAAATTTCCTTAAGTACATATCAGAATAATCGAACAGGATGAATTCGATCAGTAGAGCTATGTCCTATAAGCGATGCTTCAGCTTAGCTCACTTTTTAGAGCTAGATGGACCTTGTCCTTTAGGCGGAGGGGGGGCGCTGGCTTTCGGTGGGTTATTAACCCCGCCTTTTCTTTCATAGCCATCATTAACTATTCTGATCTCTTGACTAATGTTCTTTTTTTCTGTCATTTTTTTTATCCTTCCATTTTAATGAATCAGTAACAGGAATATTCCCAAATTCTATGGTCAAATCCTCTCTACTTCTTGCTATATACATACATCCAATTTGATACAATGGCTTACCCGTTTCATTACTATATACGCTAACATCCCGCAAAAGAAGTTCTGGCTTATTTGAACTTTGGGAGAAAGCGTTGACCCATCCCTGATATATTAGATTATATTTATGATCTCTAACGGTAACCCATTCGTCCAAATCTTTTGAATTAAAAGTAAATTCCCATACATCAGTTTCAGCAAATTTATTGGTGACAGACAGTATTCTGGCGATTTTATAATGAAAGCTTCTGTTAATAATAAATGATATTACATATGAAAGAACTGCCGCTGTGATGCATACCCATACAATTTCCCCAAATGATATGGGCATACTATTATCTAGCAATGAACTAGTGAAATATAGTCTGCTGTTTATGCTGAAAACAAGCGATAGTAACTTTAATAACAGCCAATACGAAAAATAGCTTACAAAACCATATGTAAATGACACTATTACGAAATAAAAAGGAGTTTTCTTTTTATGAGTTGTAAATTTATCGACAAAAATTGAACAAATAATCCCAGGAAGGAATAGAAGCAGTATTCTGATTGTAAAGTCACTTAGATTCATTTTGTATACCTACACAAACATCTTCTGAAGAAGTCCTTTTTTGAATTCCTTTAAGCCTTGAAGTTCATTGGATACAAGTTCTATTTTGCTGTCTATTGCTGTGAAAAATGAAGCTATTTTTTGCTGTTCGGAAAGAGTGGGAAGATTTATGAAGACCTTAGAAAGATTTGTTTTTGATATTCCGAGAACTGAAATGCCTGTAGCAGCTTCTTTTATTGCTCTTTTGACTTTATCTTCAAGTAGAATATATCCTCTATATCCAAAAGCAGTCAGATTTTTGTTGTCTCTTGCAAGAAATGTATGAAGCCCTGCTAATATCTTTGCCCCTTTAATATTTTTAATTTCAGTAGCTTTTCCTATATCTGCATAGTCTTCTGAGGCATCAGCTATAATCAAATCTCCTTCACGGCAATAACTGTTTAAGTTTACTCTTGATAAGTCCACATCTTGGTTAATAAAAGGAATTTTATGTCTTTGTGCATCTAAAAAGCTCTGGTACTTAGTATGTATGTCCCCGTAGTGAATATTGTGTATTTCCCCTTTATCGCTATTAAGTAAGGCTCTAGAAAAGGAATTTGTTGGTAAAAAAGTAAACACATCACCGAATCTTTTCTTTTGCCAATCTGGAAAGTCCTTGCCGTCATCTGCTTTGAATCGGAGTTCTTGGGAGAAGAGCTGTTGCATTATGCCTTTTTTGTATTTTTCCCATAGCTCCTTTTTCTTCTGAGTCTTCTCTATCTTTTCATCAACCTTTGAAAGAAAGGCAGCTATCTTTTCTTGTTCGGGAAGAGAGGGAAGAAGTGTTATGCACTTGTTAATCTCACCTAAATTTATCTTTTTAGGAAAAGCGATGTGCAATGTTCTCTGATGCAACTCATTTTGGAATATTGAAGTTTTTATATATTGGTTGAGGAATTTAGAATTGTATTTATTGGACTGTTTAATTAATGCAAGACTTACATAAAATGATGCCTTAACATCCCAATCTAAATACTTTGATGAACCTATATCACCAATTCGTGTCATAAGAATATCTCCTCTTTCGAGTTTTATTCTTCTATTTTCATTCTCGTAAACTTCAGAGGAGATATATTTTGTGTTGTCATAATTATTACTGGTTACATGCTCAACACTATAAAATGGTATTCCTACCTTTGTATATTCAGGAGTTGAATGTGTTCCATCATATATTTTTGCCACCTCACCCAACCTCTTTTCATCCCACTCATCAGAAAACTTCTTAAACCTCAACTCAGGAATTTTTATTTTATTTTCCATAAAGAGAACTCCAGTTGATGTGACTTTTAAGTGTGTTAAACATACTCAAGTCAATATGCCTTCCTTTCAGTAGCTTCTCATTTGAGCAAAGGGCTAGATATTCAAGAACTCTTGAACATACATATTCACTGTCTTTGCTTACTCCAATTTCTAGTTCTGGAGCCAGTTTGTGGGTTATAAATTTAAAAGGGGCTTTAGACCTTCTGGTAATTCTTTTTGCATATAAGCTATAGTATTCTCCTCTAACTTGAGTGCCAAGGAAATGGAGTCTTATATAG
>JBAXXY010000194.1:0-4492 GCA_037127655.1 Lentisphaerota bacterium | reverse complement strand
CTTAGTAACCGTATCATTCATATTAAGAATCCATTTTAACTGTGGAGCATCACCTCCAAAATCACTAACAGTTCTGTTATTCCACCATGTAGGAGAGTCAGCATGGACAAGATCAAACCTAGGCTGCATTTCCAATTGTTCTCTTATCACATCCTTATTTGCATCAACCCAATATTTTTCGTCATCTTCAGGAGCATTCACATAAAAAACTTCTCTAAAATATTGTCTTATAGTGTCATTGCTCTGACTTATGCCAAGGTTGCTGAAGATCTGCTCATAATCTTTCCATTTACCTGCGTCCCCTATATTTACTAAACCTACAGGACTGCAGGTATTTACGCTCATTTTCTGCGTGTAGGAAGGATAGAATGTCTCAGAGTCGTACTCCAGACTGGCCAGGGAAAGTTCATTAATATTTTTGCCTGGTCTGCCCGTAACATAAGTAGTCAACGAATCTTTTGAAGTTTTTCCATTTCCATAAAGATATTCAGAAGGAGGTTTATTGGTAGTTGTAGACCAAGATCCAGAATCAATAACCGCCCATGGATCTATTTTTCCCTTGTCAGGAAGCACTACATAAGCAACTCTGCCAAATATCTGACCGTCATTATCTCCAAAGTCGTTTTGCTCCTCCGATTTAATATATACCCATGTGACGGCAGAGGTGTCTGTGATATTGTAAGCAGTATTGCTCGGGTAATCGCTTGGCATGATTAGTATGGTATCTCCATTAACTACTGTCGTAAGCTGATTAGCAAGATCATCCCCGAGAATAGCCCTCTTGCCAGCATCAGTCATAGAGGCGTCATTGACTATATCATTGTCATGGCTTAGGATTTCATTCATGCTTTCCTGCGGATTGGCTGATTCTAGTTTCATATTTGCCATGGCCCTGTTGAATGCAGTTTGAGCGAAAGCTCTGGCCACATTTATATTCTGAAAATTAACCGCAGCTTTTCGTTCTATCATTGATGTGGTTACGAATGCAATCCCAAGCATGAGAAGCAGCGCTGCAACCCCGATAGCCAGGATGGTAGCCATACCGGATTCGGAAAATCCGATTTTAGATTTTTGATTGCTGATTTTAGATTTCAAACTCATAAAACAATTGACAGTTGTCGGTTGTTAGGTGATAGAATTATAATATGAAAGACTCTTTTTAAACAACGAATTATACAAATGCCACGAACTTTATAAACTTTTAACTTTTCGTTTTTCACTCTTCACTTACTTAATCCATCTCTTCAAATCTAAAATAATTCCTATTACTGTCCCCTGTTTCCGATATAAACGGTTTTATTGAATTTAGTCTGTTTTGATTCTCGGAAACTCTTTGCTGCAGCAGGTTCATTAGCGTAAGATGGTGGCAGATATACAGTCGTTCCACAAAGAGAGACCCATTTATCCCAAGATGATTTGTCAAGAAGAGTTATGGACATAGTGACGATAGAAGGGAAAATATTTGTTGAGTTATAAACAAGGCTTTTACAGGTATCCAATGAATTGTTTGTAATGACAGTTGTTTTGTCAGGCTGAATGACCGTACCTGTGTCAGTATCAGTATCACAGGTAAAAGATAAATCGAGAACATAAGGTATCAGTTTGTTATAATCGACATTACTATTACCTTGTCCGGAAGAGTTGGAATTGGCTGTAAAAGCTGCGTCACTAAAATTCAAACTGCCAGTCCGGTTAGGAACCCCTAAAGGCAGCCAGTTGTATTTTGGGTTATCATCATACACTTTTATCCCATTTACAGTTGTGTAAGTGGTCAATTTGTTTCCTGTTACACTTCTGCGAAGCCATCCCTCATTGTTCAAATTGTCTAAATCAGTTCTGTCGGACAAATAAAATAATTGATATTTAACTTCAAAGTAAGAGGAAGTGCAGACATCATTGGGTTTAATTGGGGTTTGCGAAATGAAAGCAATATGTCCGTTCTGGTATGCGCTGTATTCGCTTGGCAGGGCTGATGCAGGTTCCCAAAACCAAAATGGAGCTTCACCTTCACCGTAATAGATGCTTTCCAAATCCCTTGACATCAAATCCAGAGCAATTCTGGCATTCTCGAAAGTTTCTTGTTTAGAATTTGATGTAGCCCATGTATTCTGCGCTGATGAGAAGAAAGTAAAAGACGCGGCTATCAGAAGAGTCAGGATAGCCATAGACATAACTAACTCAATTAGAGAGAAAAATGTAATTTTACAAAAGTCTTTGAGAATCATCAGAATTTAAAATTTATGGCTCCTAATGGAGCCATAAAGTATTTAATTTTACTTGCTTATTTTAGGCATATTATAGTATTCAGAATAGAATCTTACTTTCTCTCTCTTGCTGTAGTCTTGCTGTGAAAGAGGCCAGCTGATTTCTACATTGAGCCCTATCGCCCGCGGATCTGTTTCTACGATAGGTGGTGGTGGTGGTGGAACATTAATATTTTGAGAATATATAGTTACCTTCGAAGGATTGAATATTACTTTGAGCTGCCCGCCTTTATTTGTTTTATATAGCCTTATTGTCATAGAGCCAGGAGTTTGAGGGTTTAAGGTGACCGGTTGTCCTTGAAAGTTGATTACATTGCCATCTACAGTAAGATTACAAATACCATTCAGGTTCATATTCATATTGTTTACATCGAAAGTAACTCCTCCAGTACCGTCTGCGCTTACAAAACTATTTTCTGTAAGACCAGAACCTGTAGGGAAAGTATTACTAGATATAGCGCTGGTAAGTGTAATAGGATTGCCATTTAGAAGATAGGTAAGATTGAAGGTATCACTGGCAGATATTCCGATTCCAGAATTAATTCCTTGAAAATCATGGGGATCTTCAGGAATTACATTTGTCAAAACAACCAAATCTTGATAGTCTTTAACCATTCCATCAAGTTCAAAAAGATAAATAACCTGATGGTCTTCAAGGACAATTTTTTTTCCATCGTCAGATACATATTTAGATACAAGGGCAGCGGCAGATTTCTGACCACTCCACGGGGCAATCTTCGGGATAGCATCACCGTTTTTTAATGTTATTACATTTGCAGTATTACTTGACGTTGAAACACAATCTTTATTATAAGGCGATGGCATATGTCCCGATGCCTCGGCAACAACTTTTGTTCCCAAAGGCAGATTTGGCAATTTAGCATTAGTAACTAGTTTTGTTGTGCCTTTGAGTTCCGTACCATTACCGAATGGATAATAATCATAAGGCGTTTTTCCTGGCTCGGTAATTGTCATTTTGAAGTAAGTAGGCCAATTAGTACCCCACTGAGAGCCTAAAAATACTGGTTCGACATCTACAGGAGAGGTATTCGATACCGTTCCGCCTGATATAATGAAATTCTGTGGGATATAAGAGGGGTTTACTTTTTTTGGGGCCAAGGTTAATAAATCCATGCTGCGAGGAGTGTCTTGCCAAACAACTACCTGTCCTGCATAATCTTCAACAGATCCGCTTGATTTGGAAATTATATAAACTCCATTGACATTGGTACCGTAGAAATCTGTTCCGATTTGTTTTCCCTTGACAGCGCCTGTTATTATATCTTTAGTAGTGCTGTTTTGAGTAAAAACATCATTGTAGTGCGGAAGTGTAAGCAAATCGCTAAATTTTGTTCTAGAGAGAGCTGAAAAATAAGCCGTAGCATCCCCCTGGAAGATTCCTGCGTAGTTTTCTCCCAAAGCATCTTTTTTCTGTTTAAGACCTGTTGGCATTAATGTGACGACTGCTATTGCGCCCAACGCTAAAATTCCGACAGCAATAGCTACTTCTACTAAAGAAAAGAACCTAATTTTTAGTGCTTTCATAATACACCTCATATTTTGATATTGTTAAGTAATGTTAGCATCCTATATTTTTAATGCTTTCATAATACACCTCACATTTTAATATTGTTGAGTAATGTTAGCGTCCTATCCTAGAAAACACAATGGGGCCTATTATTAATAGGCCTTTTTCTCTTTATCATAATTGATTTATAGTGTATTGTATGTAAATAATAGTTATATAATGAATAAATTGAAATAGTTAATGGGGTATTTATGATTATAAACTGTCCTAAGTGTAATCAGCAGTATGATGTGACTGATGATTATGTCGGTAAAAAAGCCGAATGCGAGGCTTGTAACCATAAATTTACTATTGAAACTTCGAAGAATATGAAATGTCCGTTCTGTCCGGAAACGATTAGGGCAGATGCCAAACTCTGTAGGTACTGCAAGCAAGTTGTCAAACCTTATGAAACCAAGCTTGACTCTAGCGGCAGAATACATATCAAGGCCATAATTCCGCGCAGAAGACCGGGAATCGATACAGTAGAAGTCAATCCTTATCAATTAAGTTTTATCAAACACCTAGCCCCGTCTTTTAGTATAGAGTCCTTGAAGAACATTGGTAAACAACAAGCTGTAATACTCATAGACCAGATCCAGAAAGCTCAGAAAAAAGAATCTGATGTGATAGTCATTGATTCAATTGAATACATTAATGA
>JBAXXY010000193.1:0-4624 GCA_037127655.1 Lentisphaerota bacterium | reverse complement strand
TCTCTTCCCATTGATTGAGTCCTTTGTATTGGAGATACGCTTTGATCCAGTTCTGGTCATCCTTCTTGTAAATGGAGTAGAATTTCTCCTTGTCCTTTTTGCTGCTTATTGCGATAAACGCCAATGCGAGGGGACCGAGACCCAAGTCAATGACTCTGTTTCCTGAAGAATTGGTTACATAGTAGTCTTTCTTGTACTGCATGAGAGATATAAGCTCTATTTGCCTTTCATTCAGGCCAAAGAACTCATATGTCTTTTTTGAAGAAGCCATGGCTTCGTTGTTTGCAAGGTAGATTTTTGTAACGCAGCTTTCGGCTAAAACTGCGCTTATTGTAGATGATGAAACATCGCTCAATGCCTGAGAGGTGAAGATGACTGCGACATTAAATTTTCTTAATGTCTTTAGCCAGTCTTTGAGCTTCCTTGCAATTATCTCATTGTCTATATAGAGCCATGCCTCTTCTAGTATCAGAAGTGTCGGATGCTGCCGCCTAAATAGCCTGTACAGCTTCCTGAAGAGATAGTTGATAACTGGAACATAAAGCTCGGGCTTTTGCCCTAACAACCAACCAAGTTCAAATCCCATCAGGCTTGTCGTTTCTATATTGTCGGTGGACTGATTGAGTATGCTGCCGATTATGCCGTCAGTTGCATAAACTTTTAATGCTGACCTGAGTTCAAAATCCTGCATGGATATGATGTATTGAGAAAGCTTCCAATAAGCTCTGTCTGATGATCTGAGGGTTTCCAATGTATGACGGATCTTTTCTTTCTTCTCACCGTCAAGAACAACTTTCTGAAGTTCGCAAAGCTCTTCAAGAAACGAGCATGCCCATTCAAACTCTTCTTCGATATCTATATGCTGAAATGGAGCAAAATTAACAGAGAATTCTGCGTTGTTGCCGATATCGTAATAGTCGCCGTTCATTGCAAGAATTAACGGTTTATTGGAATTGTCCTTGTCAAGCACGAATATCTGTGACTGAGAATATTTTCTATGCTGTGCCATGATAAGCCCCATCAAGGTCGTTTTACCCGTTCCTGTCGGGCCAATAATCATAGTGTGCCCTACATCATCCACATGGAGATTAAATCTGTAAGGAGTTGAACCTGATGTCTTGCTATAGAAAAGAGCTGGGGATGATTGAGGGTAATACGGGCAGGGGCATATTGGCGATCCCTGATATATTGATGAAATTGGCGCGGTGTTTGCCAGTGTGATGGAATCCATCAATGGCCGCCTCAGATTATAATATCCATGCCCCGGCAGACTGCCTAGATAAGAATCAACGGCATTGACAGTTTCGTACCGTATCAGATATCCTAACTGCTGAAGCTGTTTCCTGATATTTCTCGCATCTTCCTCAAGTTTAGTTTTGTCTTCATTCATTAGGACTATGACTTTAGTCATAAAGCCATATCTCACTAACCCGGAAGAGTTGCTGGCCATGGCATCCTCAGTCATGTCAATCATAGAGACCGCATCCTTGTCCAGCCTTGTGTTTTCTATGCCCAGGGCTTCTCTGACTAATCCCATGAAACCCTTGGCTTTCTGGTTCCAGTGTTTTAAATGTGTACTCATATAACTTCTTGCGGTATCAGCGTCCAGCGGAACAAAACGGGTTGACCATCTGTATTCAATTGGCAAAGTATTTAGTATCTCCAGAATAGTCGGATAACTGCATGTCGGGAAATCCTGGAAATCCAGAACTTTTATATGTTTATTTCCTATCAAAGGTTCAATGCCGCTTATGAAGTCATTATTGGCAAGATAGGCATCCATGTAGATAGGAATGCTTGCCATAGCGATATACTCGCTCATTCCCGATATGCAATAATGAAGAAACTTTAATATTTCCTCGCCCTGAAGTCTTTTTATATCAAATACACCAGCAAAAGTGTCTATGATACTGCTTAACGCTATCTCAAATTTGTTGATATACTCATCAAGAGTTTCTTCTTTGATTTCTTCGTCCTGCTCATAAGCAAATTTCTTTACCGCTTTATTTAAAGACGCAATAGGAACTCGGCTTATAGTCAGATATGTGATTGTGTCATAATGAAGATTTTCTGACTCATATTGAACTCTTCTTTCATCATCGATCAACTTTGAGACAATATCAGGGAACAATTGTTCCTTGGGATAGTCTCTTGAGGGTATCCTTATAAGATTGAATTCCAGCATCCAGTTTTCTTCAGTAAGCCGGAATACCTGATTGAACATTGCTCTGATATAGTCAAGTTCCGCATCAGTGCTTGACTGGACATCCATTCCCTGGTAGGCAAAGAAGGCCATAATAGCGCCGTCTTTATTTACCATGATGTTTTCATTTGGCATTACTGCATAATTTAATAAATCTGCGAACCCTTTGAGTTTCGCTTTTTTGGATATTTCTCTAACCTCATGGCTGGTTCGTTTGAACAAATTATTTATTGCTTCCATAACTACCTCTTTTTTTCTACTGTTGGTCTGATTTGAATTAATTCAGGGTTTACCGCAGCAGAGCCTCTGGCTCCATAGAATGATTGTTTGTATTTTATGTGCCTGATATACAACGCTATCATTTGCGGGTCTTTCTTTGCCAGATACACAAAGAACAGATGGCAAATTATAAATATCAGTGGGCCTATGTAGATGCCCGGTGTCTTGAAGTTGGATGAAGCTGCCACTACCAGACTTAATGTTCCGTAAATGATAGTGCTTTTGCGCTCAGCTCCACAAAAAAGTATGGGCCTTAGCAATGCTCTGTTGATCTCTACTGCTGTTCCTCTTATTGTCATAAGAACCTCCTACTTGATTAACGCGCCTGAGAAGTTAAAGAGAGCCGTGAGCCACGATGTTGCAGCTAGTGCAACGCCAAAACCCAGAACGATCATAAGCATTCGTCTTGTGGCAGCTCCGAATTCGCCGAAAGCCATCATGCAGCCGGCTACAACAATTGCTGCTATAGCAATTCCTCTGACGATCGGACCGCTCATTGATTCAGCAAAGAGATTCATTGGCTGACTCCATGGCAACGAGTCCGTCTGAGATGCGAAAATGCTCGGCAATGATATAAAAAGACTTATAATTCCGACGGTTAGTTTCTTTATTGTTTTTATCATAATTTATTCCTTTTTTACCTTATGTAATCGAATTCAAATTGATTGTTTCTGTAACCTTTTAAGAAGCCGACATTATTTATGATTCTTCCTGAGGGATTTCTGTTTGACCGTTCGATAGTGACAACGACATTGATTGTTTCACATATTAACGCTATGGGAGGAGATGCAGTCGCCTCCTGAGCAAGGTCAATGCATCGTTGCACTGCCGACTGGCAGGTTGCCGTGTTGGAATGCACAGTTGCTATGCCAGAGCATCCCACATTCCACGCTTTTAAAAGCTCTAACATGGCTCTGTCTCTTACTTCTCCGACAAGAATCCTGTCCGGTCTGCTTCTTAGGGTTATCTGAAGGAGAGTATTTAGATCTATTTTAGATTGCTTGTTCGTAAACATCGGATAGACATTTTTGGCTTTGCATTGCAGTTCAGGAACATCTTCCAAAGTGATAATTCTCTCAGAGCTGTCGCAAATTAGCGAAAGCGTATCAATACAGGCATTAGCGAATGTGGTTTTCCCTGTCCCTGGAGCTCCGCAGATAAGAATGGATTTCTTCTCTTTAATAGCTTTGCTTACTGCTTCTGCCTGAGCTTCATTGATAATTTTAGCTTCCAGATAGTCTTCCATTGTATAGATTGCTTTGGCCCGTTTCCTGATGGTGAATGCAGGATGTTCTGTTATAGGCGGGATTGTTGCTTCAAACCTTGCTCGCTCAAACGGAAGTTCCGTTTCCAGAAAGGGAGTCCCCTTATCAATGGTTCTATTCTGGATTCCTGCAGCTGTGTAGATAAAAGACCTTGCTTGGCATTCCGGTATTTTGCCGATTTTGTACATGCCGTGGATTCTATGCTCTACCCATAAAGACTGGTCAGGGTTGAGCATAATCTCAGTTATGAAATCATCCCTGATAGCATCCATGACCAATTCACCTGCGTCAAACTCAAGTTTGCCAAGTTCATTCTCAGAGTGTTTTTTCATGGTAATACCTCATTTTTGGATGAGTTTTTATGTTCAGTTATGAATTTCCTGAATAAGCCTGCATAAGGGGATTGGTATAACCCTTCACTTATGAACTCCTCCAGCTTTTTTTCTTTTTTAGGTGGATTGCAGAAGTCAAAATAACAAGTTTCCTTGATAAATAGTTCAAGATCCTGTTTTATGGTTTTTGAGTTATTATCAAGGTTGTATTTAGTCAACCATTCATTAAGCGAGAGTTCAGACTTTTGAGTTTTGATTTCCTCTGTGATTTTCTGAAGCGTTATTTTGGCTTCTTTGAGTTTCTCTTCATGAAGGCTTATAAGATGTTCGGTGTATTTCATTTTTGCTTCACTCTTTATCATGTACCTGATAAAGGCTCCGGAATAAAATCCCTTAGAATTGCTCACTATCTTCTCAAGAAAATTATCCCAATACCAAGCCAATCCATCTTCCGACCCTGCATTATAGACAAGGTCAGAGAATTTACCTGCGTATCCAAACTTGATCAGCTTCTCTTCCAGCGCGTTATTCATTATCATTATTCC
>JBAXXY010000192.1:0-4665 GCA_037127655.1 Lentisphaerota bacterium | reverse complement strand
ATGAGCTGCAAAGAAGAAATTTATGTAGATGGAATTGGTAAACTTCACTTCGTAAAAGGAATGGTCAGGTTTGACCTTATCAGCTACGAACCAGGTGAAAGCGGACAGGAACCAGGGATAAACGAAAAACAGAGAATCATTATGCCTCCGGATGGATTCCTTGCCACATTCAATACAATGCAGAGGTTGATTGACCAGCTTGTTGAAGCAGGTGTTCTTAAGAAAGTAGAACCTGCCAGAAAGTAAAACCTTTTCAACACTAGAGCGCCAATCTTCGGATTAGCGCTTTTTGTTGCTGTGTGATAATTTTTTTGTAATGCGTTCTCAATAACCGTTTGACCTAAATGAAAAAAGCACTAATTGTTTATACGGTTTTTATACTCTCTATTCTTACTGGTTTTTCATCTGAACCAATTGTAAACAAGGCAGACGAATCAGGCGCAAGCATAGTTCTTTTTCCGATACAAAAAGCTACTATTTCAGCGCTTATAGATTCTGATCTTACAAAATATCTCTTCAAAGAAGGCGAGATCTTCAAGCAGGGCGACACATTAGTGCAAATGGACGATAGCCTCTATAAAGAGAACTACAACTCTGCAAAGTCAGGCTTGGACAAGGCAAAATCAGCTCAGGATTTTGCATCTAAAATATACGCGCAGAATCTGGATATGTACAAGAAAAATGGATTAAGCATGCAGGAACTAGAGAAGAGCAAGATGGACAATGAACTTGCCAAATCTGAGCTTGAACAAATACAAGCCAATCTAAAGATAGCTGAGATAAAACTCAGCTTCTGTACGATTAAGGCTCCATTCTCCGGAAGAGTAACTAAAAAGCTCAAGAATGAACATGAATATGTAAGAGCCGGCGAGCCTATTATTGAGGTAATTGACGACAAGGAACTGCTGGCAGTAATGAACCTTCCATCGTCAGAATTCAGCAATATTAAACTTGGGCAGAAAAAAGACTTTTATATAGACGAACTAAGTAAAACTTATTCTGGCAAGGTTTATGAAGTAGCTGGAGATATTAACCCTGGCAGCAGAACTTTCGAGGTAAAAGTCTTAATAGACAATTCCAGGCATGAATTAATTGCCGGAATGTCAGGACACCTTGTCGATAAGTAAATATTGAAAAACTAAAAGTTAATAGTGGAGCTGCTTTGTCAGTTCCGTTAAAAAATCTATCAAGTATCGAATTTCAAATCTCGTAATTCGTAATTTTTAATCCGTAATTAAATGGCGATGGCAAAAGAACAGCAGAAAATTCCAGATGACTCGAGAGTAAATATCCTCTCTTCAATTATCAGGCTTGGTCATGAATCATTTAAAAAAAACGACTTAGCCGCCAAATCTGTTCATATACTTAATAACTCAAAGCTTGTCTCTAACTACGATAGATCCTGCCTGATAGATAACAGAGGAGTTTTTCCAAAAATTATAGGCGTAACAGGTGAAGAGAGCGTCAATCAAAATTCTGAATATGTTCTTTTGATTAAAGATCTCATCTTCCCAATTCTGCCTTCAATAAACAAACCCTCTGAATTAAGCTCTGAATTTATAAAAACTCTTCCTAACAGCGACAAAATAGCATTGCTATACGAAAAATATCTTTCTATAAATTCTGGAGCTACGGTATTGCTTATCCCGATGATGCCTCCTGAAGGCGGAACAGAGAGCTTCATGTGGATAATAGAATATTTTTCTCCTATTGCAGAAACTGAAAAGAACAAGATGGGGCTACTCGCTCAGAATTACAGCGAATCTTTATGGTACTGTGTTAATTCATCGAAAAATATTCATAAGTCCTGGGAGAAAAATTCAAAATTTAGCATTGGGAAAATTATTCTGTTTTCCTGCCTGACATTACTTCTTATATTATTTACTTACAGAGTCAATTTAAATGTCCCGTCAGATTTCGAGTTGATGCCTTCTGTCTCAGAAGTTGACTATGCCCCATTTGCCGGAAAAATAGCTGAAGTCCTAGTAAAGAACGGTGAAAATGTTAAGAAAGATCAGGCACTTATTAAATACGATACACAGGAGCTCATTTATAGCCTTTCTGAATCCCAGATAGCCTACAATGAAACATTGGCCAAACTCGATATGACCCGCCAGAAATCGTTTAAAGACGAGGCAATTCTTCCAGAAATAAAGATTCTTGAACTGCAAAAGGAAAAGGACAAAGTAGGCATAGAGAAAATCAAATGGTATATTGACAACAGCATCATTAAATCTAAAGCTTCTGGCACAGCCGTTATTGACGATGAGAAGAACCTTGAAGGCAAAGCAGTCAATGCCGGGGAAAAACTCGTCGAAGTAGTTTCAAATGATAATCTGCTAGCTGAAATAATGCTTAATGAGAAAGACGCGGCTGTTCTTGAAAAAATATCATCAATTACTCTTTACCTTCACTCCAGGCCTGAAAACGGGATTAAGGCTAGTGTAATTTCTGTGTCACCAAAGGCAGAGTTCGCCGACAACAAACAATTCTGCTTCCTAATTAAAGCCTCATTTAATAAAAACGACGAGAAAGACCTTGTTTACGGAATGAGGGGCATTGCCCGCGTAAGCGGAAATGAGGTTTCGCTCGGTTATTATCTAACCAGAAATATCCTACTATGGTGGCGGAAAGTTTAAATCAGAAAAAGTCATCTTCCGAAATTATAATTCCTCCATTGAGGAGAGATTTAAAAATAATAGAAGATGCTGTTTCTACGGACAAAGAAACCTCATGGATAATTTATGATCCTGTAAATGGCAAATATTTCCGTATTCATCGCAAGGAATATAATATCATCTCCCATCTCTCGAAAGAATTCAAACTCAAAGAATTCTACGAACTCCTGACATCTTCAGGAGCAACTGTTTCAGAAAAAGATATACTTTCAGTAGTAGATTTTCTCTCTCAGAATTCTCTTATAGTAAGCAGATATTTCGTTACTGAAAGCCTTCTGGAAAGGAAAATCAAAGCTCAGAAATCCGCCGCTGTTCAGAAATATCTTTCTTCCTTGCTCTTTCTAAGAATCCCCATCTGGAATCCAGATAAATTCTTGAACAGGACATATGACAAAGTGAAATTCTTTTTTAATAAGTGGACTCTTTATTTTCTGGGAGCATTGTCGATTATCGGATATATATGCGTAATACCTCAATGGTCAAGATTATCCTCACAATTTTATAGTTCGCTCTCATACAAAGGGATGATTGAATACGGTATTACCATAATCATATTAAAAATCCTGCACGAATTCGCTCACGCTTATACAGCAAAGATGCTGAATATCCCGGTAAGAAAAATGGGACTCTTTTTCATTATCTTCTTTCCCAGACTCTACACGGATATTACAGACTCATGGCAGGTTCTTGAAAGAAAAAAGAGAATGCTTATTGACGGAGCGGGAATAATATTTGAAATAGCCGTAGGGGGTCTTGCAGCTCTTTTTTGGTTAAATACAGGTGCCGGCGTAGTTAATTCCATTTCTTATTATGTATTTGCTGTCAGCGCATTGAGCGCAATATTGGTTAATGGAAACCCATTTATCAAGTATGACGGCTACTTTCTCCTGATGGACTTTCTTAATATCGACAATCTTCAGAAACAGGCTACCACTGTCCTGAGGCAAAATATTTATACCCATATCTTAGGTATAAAAATGCAGCATCAGCCGCCTTCATCATACCCCATCTGGAAAAACAATTTACTAATAGCTTTTAGCATAGCTTCATTCATTTATAGATTTTTTCTGTACACAGGAATAATTCTGATTGTTTACTTTATGTTTACCAAGACTCTGGCATTGCTGCTTGTAGCAATTGAGATATATACGCTTTTCTACCTGCCTCTAACAAGTGAGATCAAAGCTCTCTCCAGATACAAAACTACTATGGATAATAAGAAAAAAATGTTTGCTGTGTCCGGAATAGTTCTGCTTCTAATTATTATATTTATTCCGATTCCATGGAACATAGAAGCGCCTGGAGAAGTTTCGTCTTTGGAGACTGTTTCAATATTTGTGCAGAATGAAGGCTTCCTAAAAAAAATAACAGCGTCTGATGCTCAAGTTGTAAATAAAGGAGAAGAGTTGGCATTGCTTGAAGATCCCTTCCTAAAAATGGATATAAAAGAAAACAATCTCGAATTGGAAATACTTAAAACTGAGCGCAACACAGCTTCTACTAAATACAATGATCTAGGAATAGTGAAGGTTAAAAAAGAACAAATAATAAGTATAGAGAAAAAAATTGCAGAAGAGGAAAGAAAACAGGCTCTGCTTACAATTACCGCGCCCATTGCAGGTACTTTTGCACTATTTGATAAACACCTTAAACCAGGAAAGTGGCTTAAAAAAGGGGAACTTATCGGAGAAGTCGTAGATCGGGATAGAACTGTAATTTTTGCATATGCCAAGGAAAAAGATATTTCGAAAGTACAAGTTGGAGACAAAGCCCTATTTACCTTGTCAGATGAAATTGATGGTTCTTACGGCAAAGTCATCTCAGTTAGCCTTGTGCCATTCGAAAAATGGCGCAATTCTCCACTCCTTAACACTTCAGGAGGGTCAATCGAGGTTTTGGAACCAAAGAGCGACGGGACTCTGAAACTCCTGCATAACTATTACAGAATTGTGATAGAGCCAAAAAACAAGTTTTCCATACCTGAAGG
>JBAXXY010000191.1:0-4669 GCA_037127655.1 Lentisphaerota bacterium | reverse complement strand
TTATTAAATAAATGCTTGTTTATGTAACGGCTATGTAACTGGGAGAGATTAAGGTATGGCTAAGTTTGACAACTTTACGGCAATTAAAGAAGTTGAATATGTAGAAGAATCTCTTCTAAGGCATTTGGAAAAGCTTGGATGGACAATTGTCCGGGCAGGAGATGCCGGAAAATTCGCCCCATCGGTTACATACAGGGACAACTTTGATGAAGTTTTTATAGAAAAAGAACTCGTTGCAGGACTCAAAGCTATTAACCCATGGCTTGAAGAAAATCAAATTCCCGATTTAATTCGTGAATTGACTGCTACACCTTCCAGCAACCTGATAGACGCAAACAAGTGGGTATTGGAGAAACTCATTTTCAATACTTCGTGCGATAACCATAGAACAGGCAAGAAGAGCGACACAGTCCGTTATATTGATTTTTCAGATATTAGCAAAGATTCTCCTGGGAGCCGCAAAAATCGCTATCTTGCGGTATCACAGTTTAAAGTCCAAATACCAGGCACAGAAAAGTATATTATTCCAGATGTCGTATTATTCGTAAACGGTCTTCCGCTGGTAGTAATAGAATGCAAATCTCCTACAATAGCCGATCCTATAGGCGAAGCTGTAAATCAGTTGCTAAGATATCAGAATCGGCGTGGAGAGATGAAAGAAGGCAACTCTCGATTATTCTGGTACAATCAAATATTAGTAGCAACGACCCGTCAGACTGCCGCATATTCCACTATTACGGGAGAATTTGAACACTTTGTCGAATGGAAAGACCCATTTCCTTTTAAGCTTTCTGATATTGAGCCAGAAGGCAATAGCGTAACTAGTCAGGATATTATTACTCAAGGAATGTTCTATCCTTCTAATCTGTTAGATATTATCCAGTCATTTACAATTTTCAGAGAGAACGACAAAGGCAAACTGATAAAAATAATCCCTAGATATCAACAATACCGGGCAGTCCGCAAAATAATAAACGGCTTATTGTCCGGCAAAAGTTCCTTTGAAAAAGGCGGTACAATCTGGCATACTCAAGGTTCGGGTAAATCACTTACTATGATGTTTGTGGTCAGAAAGATGTATAGGGAGGCTGAATTAAGCGGGCATAAAGTTGTATTTATTACAGACCGAACTGATTTAGAAAAGCAACTTTCTGAGACTGCACGCAGCATTGGTTATACAATCAATGTAGCTAAGAAAATCGAATCGCTGAAGGGTTATCTTCGTACCAATACGCCAGATCTTATAATGGGAATGATTCACAAGTTTCAGGAACATGAGATAAATCAGGAATTTCCGGTTTTAAATACCTCGGATAAGATACTTGTACTTATCGACGAAGCCCATCGTGGACAGTACAAGGTTTTAGGAGCTAATCTCCAAAAATCTCTACCTCATGCAGTAAAAATAGGCTTCACAGGTACTCCGATAGAAAAAACGGAGCAGACATTTGGCAGATACATTGATGTATATGGAATCAGAGAAGGCGTCCTTGATGGCGTTACCGTGGAAATTGTCTATGAAGGTCGGACTCATAGCGGGAAAATATCAGACCGTGAAGCGATGAATAAACGCTTTGAAGATGTATTTCCTAATATCGATGATGATCAGAGAAAGCTTATCCTAGGAAAATATACCTGGAGAGGATACCTCGAAGCCGAGGAGACTGTCAATGACAAAGCAGCAGATATGCTGGACCACTATATAAAGCATATTCTTCCAAACGGGTTCAAAGCTCAGGTAGTGGTAGTATCAAGAGAAGCAGCAGTCCGATATAAAAATGCTTTCGATAAACTCATTCCTGAAGCGATTTCTAAAGCTTGTAGGGAAAATCCAAATAATTTGATTTTACCTATTTTGCAGAAACTCAAGGCTGAGACAGTTTTTTCCGGAGTCCAAAATGACCCTGCGCATATAAAACAATATACAAACGAAACCGACCATGAAAGGATTATTAAAAGCTTCAAACTTCCTTTTGAAAAGACCAATGAGGATGGAACTTCTGGAGAAGTAGGAATTCTCATCGTTCAAAGTATGCTTCTAACAGGATTTGACGCTCCTGTTGAGCAAGTGATGTACCTAGACAATGTAATAAAAAACCACAATCTATTACAGGCAATAGCCAGAGTAAATCGAATTGAGAAAAACAAAAACTGCGGCTTTGTTGTAGATTATGTCGGGATAGCAAAGCATCTGAGGAAAGCCTTGGAAGCTTACGATGAGAAGGACATTGATGATACCTTATCAGTATTCAAGCAGGATACAACGGATATTGATAACCTGAAATACACTGAACTCGAGATAAAAGAATTTGTCGAAAAGCTGGATGCCGAAGACTTTTCAGATACAGATACTATTATTGACGAACTCGCTGATGAAGAAATAAGAAACGACTTTATCTCACTTCTAAAGAAATTAACAAAAGCTATGGATAGAGTTCTTCCTAAACCAGATGCTCTAAAATATCTTCCTCTATTGAAAGCGATGAGTTTAATTAGCCAAACTGCTCAGAACCGCTACAGAGATAGAAAATTCTCCTTACAGGATGTCAGTAAAAAGATTAGGGATATTATAGACGATTACCTGATTGGACAAGGCGTAGATCCTAAAATTCCGCCATTACCGATTTTTTCCGATGAATTCAAAAAAGAAATAGGTAAAAAGAAATCTTCCCGAGCAAAAGCTGAAGAGCTAACTCATGGAATTCAGGAGTATATCAATACTCACAAAGAAGAAGACCCGGAACTCTTTGAGCGTTTGAGCGAAAAGTTGATGAAACTTCTAGAAGAATATAAAAACAATTGGGATCAACTGGCTAAAGAATTGGAAGCCTTGCTTGAAGAACTGAACCGAGGAAGAGAAGGCGAAGAAACATTTGGTCTTGATTCTAAAAAAGAAATGCCATTTTTAGCCCTATTAAAAAAAGAAATTTTTGAAGTTAAAGATTTATCGAGCATGGCTCCATCTGATATTGATAAACTAATCAACGCAACAAAAGATATAATTGAAAGAGTCAAGACCGATACCAGTATAGTAGGCTTCTGGGATAATCAAAACAAGCAAAAACAGCTTCGTACATATATTGCATCACATCTTTTGACTGTATTCAATACTCGAGCAATGCCTAAAAGAAAAGAACTCTCTCAAAAATTGCTGGAACTTACTTATCATATTTACGGAAAGGCTGGTCAATGACTTTTCAAGCCGATAAAATTGTTCGCTCTAAAAGAAAAACAATTGCTTTGGTTGTTACGCCTGATGCCCAGTTGATTATTCGAGCTCCACATGAATCCTCTGAAGAATATATAAACTGGGTTATCTCAAAAAAGTTTAATTGGATTAAAAGTAAAATCGCACATGTAAGAAAATTTCAAGATACACATAAGCATAAAAATTATATAGATGGTGAAGGCTTTCTATATCTTGGAAATTGGCTTAGGCTGAGAATTAATAAAGAGCAAAATCAGCCTCTGATTTTTGATGGAGATTTCTTACATATAAATGAATCAAGTTTACCAAATGCAAAAACTTTAATAGATGCTTGGTACAAGGAAAGAAGCCTGCAAGTAATAACTGACAGGGTCAATTGGTTTGTAAACTGCTTTGGTTTTAAGTATAAAAACATATCAATAACTGACGCTCAAAGAAGATGGGGTTCCTGCGGGTACAAGAATACCCTAAATTTTTCATGGAGATTGGTCACTGCTCCGATGGAGGTAGTTGATTATGTCGTAATTCATGAACTTTGTCATACGATTGAAAAGAATCATTCGGAGAGTTTTTGGACTAAAGTAAAAACAATTTCTCCAAAATATAAAAACTCCATCAAGTGGTTAGAGCAAAATCAGAAATTAATGGAAATATGATATAAAAGAGGGAATATGATTTTCTTTAAAGGTTTATTCAAAAAAGAGGAAGAATGGCCTTTTGAGCCAATAGCTAAAGTATCCCATATCGTTGACGAAAATGGTGAACCTCAGTTAAAATTATACCCTCCAGCGGCTTCACAATATTCACAATTGTCCCAAAAAGATTTAATCCTTGCGATGTGCATTATTGGAGAATATGTTGAAAAATTAAGCGGAAAAGTTGTTAAATACTCTTTACCCAATTTAGAAGACCCTCAGCTTATAGTAGAAATAAAAGGTAAAACTGTTAACATCGTTATAAGAACTGCAAGGTACCCTGATAATCCTGCCCGTCCATTAATAAATCAGCTGAAACCAGAACTTTTAAAGTTAAATACTAATCAGATTATGTGCTTTGCCTCAGTAGGATTATGGCCTGCAGGAAAGGATGCAAATGGGTCTGAAAGCTTTTTTATCAACTTTAAAGGCATGGAAAAACTCAACTGACCAATACCTGCAATTCCTACGCCTAGGCCTTTTATCGCTTTATTTACAAATCGAGATTTTCTGCTTTTAGTGCTTTAGATTCAAAGTCTTTCCATCCATCAACTTTAGCATCGTAATAATTTTTAATTCCTGGAGTAAGAAAATTTTGAACTAAATGACAAAATTCTGCTGGTAAATACCATGGTTTTTTATCAATAAACAGGTAGTGAGTTTCATTTTGATTATTTACTACAGCAAAGTCAGGGTCGGTATTAATTTCTTTCTTTAATGAAAAATACTCTTTACAAAATCTATTGTATTTAAAAGACTCTTCAAC
>JBAXXY010000190.1:0-4686 GCA_037127655.1 Lentisphaerota bacterium | reverse complement strand
TCAGGGCGCAGTTCCAGCAATGGAGTGCGGGTTCGAGTCCCACCATCGGCACCACTTTGACATTCTATATCTTTAGCTTTAAAAATTTAGATATTTACTTTTTCCTTCATTAGAGTTAGAATAATTTCAGAGTCAGACTGAATTAAAAAATGGGGGCTGTCATGAAAGTATCTAAGGTTCTTGCAGATAAAAAAAATAATGCGCTTCAATACATTCATCTTGATGAAACCATCAGAGATGCTTCAAAAAAAATGCATGACCATGAAGTATCTGCGCTTATCGTTCTCGAAGACAAAGCCAATCCTAAGAGCTATGTCGGTATAATTTCTGAACGAATGGTTATGCGCCAGGCTTGGAATTACGAAAATGTGTTAGATCAGAAAGTATCACAACTGATGTCACGCCAGTTATTAATAATCAAACCTGAAGATGATATAATTGAAGTTACAGATATACTTTCGCTTTGCAAAGTAAGGAATATTCCAATCTGGAAGGACGATACAATAATTGGAATGATTACCCCTAATGACATTATTAAATCCATGCACGATGACAAACAAAGCAAGATTTATCAGATGTCAGACATGTCTGGTTCTTACGGCAATAAAGTTTATTAGCAAGAGCTCTGAATCCTATTCATATCTTCTTTGCTTAGTTCTTGGTATCCGCAAGGTTCCATGCTAAATGATGCTCTTCCGCCTGATAGTTTTGGAATAGCTTTGCTGAATCCAAACATCTCAGACAAAGGCACCTCACAGTCAAGCTTTTTAATGTTTAGCTGAGATTCTACTTTGTGTATTACAGCTCTACGAGATTGAAGGTATCCGCTTATTTCTCCAATAGTATTTTCAGGACTAAGGATTTCTACTCTGGTAATTGGTTCAAGAAGAATAGTTCCTGTTCTGACGGCTGTATCGACTCCATTCAAAACAGCTCCGGCTATTGAACCTTCGTTAGTTTTATCTTTAATGCCGGTAATGCCGGTTATAGTTCCCTTGATATAAATCAAAGAATATCCCCAGTTTCCGCCTGTTTTAAGGGCATTTTTAAGGGCCTCCACAGCTGCATTAACCCAGGAATTGGGTAGATTTTTCATGCCTTTGGCATCAGCAACTACTTCAAGCCCTGCAGGCAATCTTGGAACAGGCTCAAGTTTAAATCTAACTTCAGCGTAGTATTCATTATCTGCTATTACTTTATTAAAGAGTCCTGTGAAGACGCCCTCTTTTAGCAATGTTTCCTTATATACGACTCTAGGGGCACCATGTCTTACATCCAGATTGAATTCATTTTTAAGCCTGTTAGTATTTATTTCAAGATGAAGTTCACCCATTCCTGAAATAAGCGCCTGCCCAGTAGATTCATGGACATTTATACTTAATGTGGGGTCTTCCCTGCAAAGCATTTCCAATGCGTAATTTAATCTGTCTTTGTCTTTTGATGAACGAGGCTCAATAGCCATTGATATAACAGGCTCAGGAAATGTGACCCGTTCAAGCAGAATTGGTTTGTTTACCGAACACAAAGTATCGCCTGTAGTTGTATCTTTCAGTCCCACAAGGCCAACTATATCGCCTGCTCCGACATTGTCAGTGGGTTCAACATTTTTAGAATAGAGCCTTAAAATTCTTTTTATTTTTAAGCGCTCCATTGTTCTGGGATTAAGAACGGTCATATCTGATGAGAGCATACCACTATAGGTTCTTATATAAAGTAAATCGCCGCTTGCGCTGGCTATTACCTTGAAAACCAATGCGGAAAAATTGCTTTCGTTAATATCAATATTCATTTGCTCATTGGTTTTTATATTCAATGCTTTGTGAAATGGGAAGTCTTCAGGGCTTGGAAGGTAAAAACCTATTGCGTCCAGAACAGGATGTATTCCAATGTTTTTTTTTGCAGAACCGCAGAATATCGGACACATTTTTAAATTTATGACAAGTTTTCTTATTGAAGTTAGAAGCAATTCATCAGGAATAGGTTTTTCTTCCAGATAATATTGCGCTAATTCATCAGACATATCCGCAATAGCGGAAATCATTTGGCTTCTTCTTTCTTCAGCTTCAGACTTAAATTCAGGCGGAATCTCAAGGCATTTAACCTTAGAGCCATCTTCTTCCTCAAAGCGTAGAAATTTCATCGCTATCAAATCTATCACGCCTCCAAAGGACGATTCAATTCCTATTGGCATCTGAACAGCAATAGATTTAGTGGAAGGGAATTTAGATTGAATGTCTTTTACTACTCTCTCAAAAGATGCTCCTATTCTGTCAAGCTTATTTATAAAAGCCAACTTTGCTACTTTGTATTTATCGGATTGCCTCCAGACTTTTTCGCTCTGGGCTTCAACACCTTCTACAGCGCTAAAAACAACTACAGCGCCATCTATTACTCTTAAGGAACGCTCGACTTCAGCCGTAAAATCGATATGCCCCGGGGTATCAATAAGATGATAAAGTTTATCTGCCCATGCAAATGAGGCTGCAGCCGCTACGATTGTTATTCCTCTAGCTCTCTCTTCATCCAGATAATCCATGACAGTAGTGCCAGAGTCAATATCACCTATTTTATGGGTCTTCCCTGAATAGTACAGAAATCTTTCTGACAGGGTAGTTTTTCCAGCGTCAATATGTGCAATGATTCCAATATTTCTGATATTTAAGAGATTTATAGATTCGTCTTTCATAGCGCAACGCTCAGTTATTAAAAAAATAAGACTGAGGCATTTCTGCTTCAGTCTTATTGGCTTTATGATTAGTAAAGTTTTGAGAGGAAGTGGTTCATCTGGACATACCACCAAGGCCAATCATGGTTAACATCTTTACCCCAGTAATCTATCCAGGCCGGAACACCTTTGCTCTTGAGAGTATAGTCAATATCTTTAGTATCAACGATTGCTTCATCCTCCCAGGCGCCTTGTCCTGTGCAGATGATGATATTGCTCTTCTTGTACCAGTCTAGTTTATTAGCATCGGTGACATTAGGAAGGTAGTGAATTGGCGAATTGTAATAAACATCCTTGATGTCATTTGCGCCCAACTTGAATTCATTTCTATCCATACGATATAGGCCGCTCAGAGCTATTGTGCCTCCGCAAAGTTCAGGATGCTTGAGGAAAAAATTTACAGCGTGATAAGCGCCCATGCTTGTCCCTGTTGCCATTGGTCTTTCTTCAGGAGACTGGCTATGAGTTCTGATAAAAGGAATGACTTCGTCTGTGATATATTTATAGTACTGATCGTTTCTAGCGCTTCTTGTCGCTGGGCTTGCGCCAAAATTGTACCATGATTCTGTGTCAACGCTGTCTATAGCATAGAGTTTAATTTTAGCTCCATCTATATGACTACTGATTTTAGCAATCATCCCCTGTCCTTCAAAGTCAAAATATCTGCCTCTGGAGCATGGAAATACAATAAAAGCTTTTCCATAGTGACCATAGACCTTGAGTTCCATGTCTTTGCCCAGATTAGGGCTGTACCATTTGTGGATTTCTGTGTGCATTTTTCACCTTTTGTAAATTAGATTGTTTGGGTTGATAACGATAAGTTAGCTTAATTATATAACATAAACTTCACTTTTTTGATATTCAAAAAATATCTTTTAATTAATTCGCTAATAGAGAAGTTGAGAAGAAATAGCTAGAATTATGTAATTGAAGACTACTACTTAAACTCTTAGAAATTTAATCTGTATGAGTAAATTATTACTATATTTCTCTTTTTTACTGCTGATCTTAACTTTTACCTCCTGCGAAAAAGCTAAGAACGATAATCTATCTACTGGCTACATAGATGCAGATTATGTTTACATATCTGCTCCATCATCAGATAAGATTAAAGACCTTTATGTTAAAAAAGGTTCGCTCATAAAAGCCGGCGATAAGCTTTTTGAACTGGAAAGCTACAAGGCAACAGCATTTCTAGGTGCAAATGAAAACTTAGACATGGCCCTGCAAAACTACATTGCCGACATGAAAAAAGGCGCCAGACCAGAAGATATTAAACAGTGGCAGTGTGGAGCATACGCTATAAAAGAAATGATTATTCTTACAAAACTTTTAACTGAAATGTACAGTTTTCTGTCAGTTAAAAATGCCGCTGCCGACCAGTATTTCTGGTACGCAAGGCAGTTACAATATTCCTTTATAGCTTTCTCTAAAGTCATTGAGGCTCACATTGACTATATGAAGCTTCCCGAAAGACCAGATAAGATTGCTGCATTTGAAATGGCAGACAATGCAATCAAAAGCATGATTCCTTATAATAAATATCAACTTCAAGAAACAACTCAGCTATCACCATGCAATGCTTTGGTCTTCGACATTTTCTATAGAAAAGGGGAACTTGTTCAAGCAGGAAAACCAGTAATAATGCTGTTGCCTGATGACAATCTCAAAGTTGTTTTCTATGTAAACGCTTCAAATATTAAAAAAATTAAACTCGGAGAGAATGTAAAAGTTTATTTTTCGGAAGAGTCAAAAGAGTTTATTCCAGCCCAAATTAACTACATTTCTCCTAATGTTCAGTACACCGACCCGCTTATTTATTCTCTTAAACACAATGATAAGCTTATTTATATGGTTGAAGCAAAATTTGCTCCAGAAGATAAACTAAGCCTCCACCCAGGTGAAGTTGTAAGTGTAGAGTTTTAAATTGATTATGGATTCCTACAAATACGCCATTGATG
>JBAXXY010000189.1:0-4688 GCA_037127655.1 Lentisphaerota bacterium | reverse complement strand
CTTATATAATAAACTTTGTTTATTTATCAGCATTCCTCCTTCAATAGCATGAAAGTAGTGTCATATTGCAATTTCTTTCTTCTGATATATCTTTAAAGCTGTAATTTTTAATATTAGAATTCTTTAATATATGAGGTTTGATTTATGTGGAATTATACAGATAAAGTTATGGATCACTTTTTAAATCCGAGAAATGTCGGAGATATTCAAAATCCTGACGGAGAGGCTACTGTAGGAAATATTAGTTGCGGAGACGCCCTTAAGTTATCTTTTAAGCTCGACTCAAATGGAAAGGTAGCAGAAGTCAAATTTAAAACTTTTGGCTGTGGAAGCGCGATTGCTTCTTCTTCTATATTAACAGAGATGGTTAAGGGAAAAACTCTTGAAGAAGCTGAAAAAATCACCAATAAAGACATAGTAGATGCTCTAGGCGGACTTCCTGAAGAAAAAATACATTGTTCAGTCATGGGCATGGAAGCTCTTCAAGGCGCTATTGCCAATTACCGCGGTATCGAATATGTCCCGGATGAAGATGATCATCATGGAAGAGTTGTTTGCCATTGCTTTGGAGTTACTGATTCAAAGATTAGAAAGCTAGCCAAAGATAATAATATTAAAACAGTCGAAGGTATTACCAATTACTGTAAAGCAGGCGGCGCTTGCGGAAGATGTAAGGGTGACATAAAAGATATTCTTGATGGTATCTGGCAGTCTGAACATTCAAAAGAAACAAAAACTGAGGCTGTTACTTTTATGACTTTTACTCAGAAAGTTATTAAAATCCAAGCTGTTATAGATGGCGACATCAGACCAATGTTGGAGAGAGATGGCGGCAGTATTGAGTTTATCGACCTCAGAGGCAATACAGTTGTCGTGAAACTCAAAGGTCGTTGCGCAATGTGCCCAAGTGCAGGCGTTACTCTTAGAAATACCGTTGAAGGAAAAATTAAAGAGCTTGTTTCTTCAGATCTGACTGTAGAAGAACTTAAATAACTGGAGGTGCACCCATGAATGACAAAGTGATTTATGTAGATAATAACGCTACTACAGCTGTAGATATAGAAGTTTTTGAGGCTATGAAACCTTTTCTTACGGAGTTTTATGGCAACCCTTCAAGTATTCATCGTTTCGGCGGACAAGTTGCGGCCCATATTAGCAAGGGAAGGGAGCAGATTGCTTCTCTTATCGGAGCTGACCCTTCAGAGATAATTTACACCAGTTGCGGAACTGAAAGCGACAATTCTGCTATGTTAAGCGCGCTTCAAACCTGCCCAACTAGAAGGAAAATAGTAACAAGCAAAGTCGAACACCCTGCTATCTTGAGTCTAGGAAAATATCTTAGAGGAAAGGGTTATGTAGTTTCAGAGGCCCCGGTTGATAAATCAGGCAGACTTGACCTTGAACTTCTTGGCGAAATGATAGACACAGATACTGCAGTTGTTTCAATTATGTGGGCAAATAATGAAACTGGGAATATTTACCCTGTAGAAAAGATAGCTGAAATTGCCAAGGAAAAGGGCGCGCTATTTCATACCGATGCTGTTCAGTCTGTCGGGAAAATTCCTGTCAATCTAAAAAACACTCAGATAGATATGCTTTCTATCTCAGGGCATAAACTTCATGCACCAAAGGGAATAGGTATTCTCTATGTGAAAAAAGGAGTCAGATTCACTCCGTTTATGATTGGCGGACATCAGGAAAACAGCAAGAGAGCCGGTACAGAAAATGTGGCAAGTATAGTTGGTCTCGGAAAAGCGGCGGAAATAGCCGAAAAATTCATGGCTTATGAGAATAAAGAAGTCAAAGAGCTTAGAGATTATCTAGAATTTCAAATTATCAAGAGAATTAAAAGCGTAAGAGTTAATGGTGATATTCAAAATAGAGTTCCAAATACCACAAATATTTCTTTCGATTACATCGAAGGGGAAGCAATACTTCTTCTTTTGGATAAAGCAGGGATATGTGCGTCAAGCGGCAGCGCTTGCACTACCGGAAGTTTAGAGCCTTCACATGTTTTAAGAGCTATGGGTGTGCCTTACACATCAGCTCATGGTTCGCTCAGGTTGAGTTTGTCTAGATATAATACCAAAGAGGAAATGGATTATATAGTCAAAACTTTAGTTCCTGTAATAGAGAGGCTTAGATCTATTTCTCCATACTGGAAAGAATAGTGTGGCACAGGCGTCTTGCCTGTGTTTTGTATTAAACTGCCTTTGCATTGAAGTTAATTCTTGGATCAGCTAGCGTGTACATAATATCAGCCACTAGTATCCCTAGCAAAGTTAAAATGCTGTTTAACATGAATAGTCCCATTAGAAGAGGTATATCTCTGCTGCTAAGAGCAAGCATTGATAAATCTCCTATCCCTGGAATATTGAAAATATACTCTACTATGATGCTTCCTGCTATCAGACCTGGTATAAGTTCGGCAAATAGCGTTATTAGAGTAATTAACGCATTTTTAAGAGCGTGTTTAAAGATAACTTGACTCTCTGGAAGCCCTTTTGCTCTTGCAGTTCTTATGTAGTCTTTATTTATTACATCTGCCATGCTTTCTTTGCAGTATCTTGAAAGTCCAGCAAATCCTGCGTAGGAAAGGCATATTATAGGAAGAACATAGTGCATCGAGAGTTTTTCGATTATTTCCCATGAACTCATTCCGTTTACTATAACGGTTGATATTCCTTTCAATGGAAATATTGGAAATATTCCTCCTTTACATAAAAAAGTTTGTAAGAGGAGCGTAACCCAAAAAACTGGCAGTGAATACAATAGGAACAGCAGGAAAGTTATAACCTTATCGCTTTTTTTCCTCTTTGTGATAGCTGAAAAAACTCCTATAGGTATAGCTATAGAATATGTTATGAGAATTGCCCATAAATTCAGCGTAAGAGTAATTGGAATTCTCTCAAAAATTATTGAGAATACAGCCTTACCTTTATCCACTGAAATTGACTTTCCGAAATCTCCCTCTAATATGGCTTTTTTCAGCCAGTAATAAAATCCGATATATATTGGCTCATTAAGATGTAATTCTTCTTCTATTGAGGCGTTTTTATTTGAGATACCTTTTTCTGAGGAAAGGCCAGATGTAGCGGCAGAATTTTCGCCTAGAAATGAGCTTCTGGTGGGATCACCTGGAGATAGACGGAGCAGAAGATAACTTGCGGCGAGTATTATTAGAATAGTTATAAAAGAAAGCAGAATTCTTTTTGATATGTGTTCTAACATTGCATTTGTATGTAAAGAATTTTTTTCTGATTATACTATTTCAAACTCACTAAATCAATGTTATATTGTTTTTGTTGTTAGAACAGGCGCTCGGGTAGCTCAGTGGATAGAGCAGTAGTTTCCTAAACTATTGGTCGTGGGTTCAATTCCCGCCCCGAGTACCACTTTTTTTACCTCCGTTCATAAAGTTTATCATCTATCATTTAATATCAAAAATATAATATCAATAAAAGCATGATTACAGAAATCAAATATAACGGCATCTTATTTGCCATAATTATTCGTTCTTCATATAGCGAGCCTGGAATAAAGTTTCTTACACCTAATGATTTTTCACAGCAGTTGGCTTTCATGAAGCATCCGCCTGGAAAAATAATCCAGCCTCATGTCCATAACTCTGTATCAAGAGAAGTCTTCTTTACTAAAGAAGTTCTTTTTATCCGCAAAGGCAAGATCAGAGTAGATTTCTTTACCAATGAAAGAGAATACATCGAAAGCAGAATCCTTGAAACTGGAGATGTGATTCTGCTGTCAGAAGGCGGACATGGTTTTGAAGTTATCGAAGAAACCGAGATGATAGAGGTCAAGCAGGGTCCTTATGCCGGTGAACAGGATAAGACGAGATTTGAAGCAAAAATTCATAATGTGATAATTAGGTAATTGGATAATGTGTAAATTAGAGAAAGCGGTAATCTGAGATTAGATAATGGGTTAATGTGAAAATGTGGCAATATGCTGATCTGAAAATTAGAAAATGTGGTCATTCGGTAATGAGTATTAGCTAATGAGAAAATGTGTTAAAGTCACTATCTATAGGGAATAAAAGAAGATGGCTGAGAATATTATACTTGAAAAGACTTTTAGATTTGCCCTGATGATAATAGAGTTTTGCGAAGAACTCCAATCCAAGAAGAAGTTTGTTATCGCCGAACAACTTTTGAAAAGTGGTACATCGATTGGTGCAAATGTCAGAGAGGCTCAGAACGCAGAGAGCAATAATGATTTTATTCATAAATTCAAAATTTCTGCAAAAGAGGCAGATGAGACAGAGTATTGGTTGCTTTTATGTGAAGCAAGCAAAAATTATCCGTTCAACCCTGAGTTATTAAGCGCGTTAGTAGATATCAAAAAGATAATTTCTAAAATCATATCGACAGCTAAAAAACACTAACTAATTATCACATTAACTAATAAACCCATTACCACATTAAATTCATGATTCCAGTAAATACTCCACTTTTAGACGGCAACGAAGAAAAATATCTGCTTGAATGCATAAAGACAGGGTGGATTTCCTCTGAGGGTCCTTTTATTAAAGAATTTGAAGAAAAATTTACTTTGCGAGTGAATCGAAAATACGGCATAGCTGTGGCAAATGGAACAGGAGCCTTGGATATAGCCATTGAATCTCTTGGGATTAAAAAAGATGACGAAGTCATCATGCCGACATTTACGAT
>JBAXXY010000188.1:0-4706 GCA_037127655.1 Lentisphaerota bacterium | reverse complement strand
GTCATATCTATTATTGCTGTATTTATAGTGTTTATATCTCCAGGTATGGGGGACTACAGAGCATATCAAGACCAGTGGCAATTTTTTTTAGATGGAGGAAATCCGTGGAATTTTGGTATAGCAAATTCCAGAGATTTTAATGCATATGGTCCTTTACATAACATTATGGCTTACTTTTACGCTGTAAATCCTAAATTTCCAAAATTTATTCAAGTATTAAGCGCCTTATTGGCTACATTCTATTTACTAAGGCTAGCTGGCAATTCCAATCTTGAAAATATAGATAAATTAAAATTGGAAATTTTCTTAATCCTTAACCCTTTGTTATGGATTTTTTTCATCTACCTTGGATTTCATGATGCTTTAATAGGGTCACTATTTCTGTTTGGAATAGTGGCTTATGATAATAAGAGATTCATAACATCTTCTCTCTTATTAGGGGCAGTTACGCTATACAAATTCATTCCTATATTTATACTTCCATTCCTATGTCTAAAAAGTAGAAAATTGAATTGGAGATTCTCATTGTCAATATTTGCTTTTCTAACTTTAGGATTTGGTATTAGCTATTGGACTTGGGGAAAGAGAATCTTTGATCCTATTTTGTTCGGCGCGAAGAGGGTATCTCAATCTGCTTCAATTTTTCGTATTATTAGGGGGGAATTTAAGCCATTACATTTTTTGGGAATAGACAACCTTGACTACTTAAGTATTTACCTTGTGTTGTTTTCGTTATTTGTCATATTTGCTTTTTATCTGGTTTACAAAATTGAATTGCGACAGGTCATAATATTGTCTATTTCATTTGTATTGTTGTTTTATAAAATAAATCACATCCAGTTCTATTTTTCATTGATGCTTTTACTAGTTTATTTTTTAATCAAAGAATATAAAATTATAAAAGAATTATCGCCTAATTTGTTAACTTGCATAAAATGTTTTCTACTTTGGCTTTCTTTTCTAGTAGTCATGTGGGCTTGTGCGGGGGCGAGAAGAGAATTCTTTCATTCGATTATTGGTTTGCCGACTTTTATAATTCATCTTTGGATGAACATAGCATTAATTGTTTTTATTGTAAGAAGTTATAAAGCGCTAAAACTCTTTTAAACTTCTCTAAAGGGTAAACCCTGGCTTCTTAAGAGATAGATTTGGATTGTAATAAGGATCGCCGTTTTTCAATATTTCGGCATGCCTTTTTCGCATATAGTCTTTTTCATATCTTCTTTGCTCTTTAAGCTTCGAACCGCGGGAAACAGATTCATAGTGATATAGTTTGCAATAAGGAGTGTAAATATTCAGATAACCTTTTTCCCTTAACCTCAAGCAAAAATCTATATCATTACATGTAATTGCTAAATTTTCTTCATCTAGGCCACCTATTTCAAGGTAGTGTTTCTTTTTAACCATTAAACACGCGCCAGTTACAGCGCTTAGGTTTTGTATATGATGAGGCCTGCCGTGGTATCCTCGCTTACTTATTGGTTGTTTATTATGTGGATGAGCCGATACCCCTTCTAATCCTATAATTACACCGGCATGTTGAATTCTATTATTGGGATATATAAGTAACCCTCCCACTGCCCCGATTTCTTCTCTTTGTGAGTGTTCAAGCAAGCTCTCAATCCAGTCTTCGGATATTACCTCAGTATCATTATTGAGAAGTAATATATGTTCTCCTTTTGAGAACTTAGTTACTGCATAGTTATTCAATTTAGAGTAATTAAAAGGAATATTGAGTTCTATGAAGTGTATTCTCGGATCTTTATTAGAAAAATATTCCATAAACTGAAAAGTTTTTTTATCCGTGCTGCTGTTATTTATTCCTATTAGTTCAAAATTAGTATAAGCGGACTTGTTTAGAATAGAATTTATACATTTTTTTAATAACTCTGGCTTGTCTCTAAATGGTATTATTATGCTTATCAAAGGAGCATCTATAATTTTGTATTTTACTCTATACATGAATGCGTATTTATTGCCTTTTTCCACAGTAGCATCAAGACTTCTTCTTGTAATAGCTCTGGCTAGAGCAGTTTTTCCAGATTCTTGCAGGGTGGTTTTTGTATTTTTGCAGTAGGATATGGAATTGAGGTGACGGCGCCAGTGATAGAGAACTTTTGGAATGTGAAAAACTTTGTTTGTGTTTTCGAGAACTTTTAAGAATAGGTCATAATCTTGAGCCCCATCTACTCCTTCGCTGAACCCTATAACTTTATCAATTAATACTTTTTCTATAACAGCAAAGTGGCATATATAATTGTAGCTTAATAGCATGTCAGGAGAGTAATCAGGTTTAAAATGAGGCTTGCAAAAAATGTTCTCAATTATTGCGTCTTCATCAGAATAGATGAACTTTGCATCATTGGTATTGATTGCTTTTACGACTTCATATAAGGCGTTAGATGTTAATTCGTCATTATGGTCAAGTAGCGCGATATAGTCTCCGGTAGCCATATTTAATGCTTCGTTAGAAGCTCCTGAAATATGAAGTTTTTTCTCGAGAAATTTTATTTTGATTTTGGAGTTAACTTGAATTGATTTTAAATAGTCCAAAGTATTTTGATTGGTAGATGCATCGTCTGAGATGCATAATTCCCAATTTTTATACCATTGGTTTTCGACTGATTCAACTGCGGATCTAAGAAACACTACATTGGTATTATATACAGGCATTATTATGGATATTAATGGTTTATACTGTAGGGAAAGAATTTCATTGATTACCTTGTTGTCCAATATAGATGGATGGAAGGAATATCTATTGTCTCCTAGACAATGGTAAAATAATCTGGAAAGTCTCTTAAAAGGATAACTGGCCAAATTTTTTAGCTTTAGGCTGATTTTTCTAACTGATTTTTTTTGTACTGCGTTGTTTCTATATTTTGATTCGGGCCATTTTATTTTCTTCTTAAAATATTTTTTTAGATATTGTGTATAGTTTTTATGTACGGTATTATAAAATCCTTTATCCATTTCCATGAATGTTAGGATCTCATTTTCTGTTATATGGAAACTCCTAAACACTCGATTGAGTTCTTCAAGGGATAATAACTTAGGGTGTCTGATCTTGCAGAAATTAGATAACGATCTCCAGAAAATATAACTGATGGGCACTGAAAAATTAAAGATCCAATCTAAATCGTATATACCGAAGCATCCTGATTTAGCATCAAATACTATGTTATCTAAGTTAAGATCCAGATTAGAGACTCTGTATGATCTTAATGGCTTTATCATTTCAGTAGTGATACTCTTGCCGAAAAAGCTTAGAAATCCTTCCGAACTTTCAAAGTTATCCAGAGAATCAAAAGAAGAGTTTAAAAAGGTATAATATTTTTTTATTAACTCATTAAATGCCTTATAATCATGAGCCAGTAAAAATTCACATAGTTTGTTATCTAGATTGTCTCCATGTATATAAGAGAATCTAAGTGTATCCTGAGAAGATTCTTTGAGGTCAGTTATTGTGATTTTTGGATTTATTATGGATTGCCGATATATCGGATAGGTATTTTTAATCCTTTCAATACAAGGAAATGATTCTTTTGAAATAGCTTTCTTCTCTATAAACTTCTCTCCGTTGCCAGCAACAAGTATTTTTGTCATAAGTTGACATTCAGGGACTCTTAATCTGGTAACTTTAGAAAAAATACATTTCATGGCTAAAAAGAAGCTTCTATTAAAAATGAATTGGAAAAGAAAGGAAACATTTTATTTCTGACGATCTGCTTGAATGCAAGGTTCTCACTAAATAACTGATATCTGGTATTATCGTAAAAAGGCGCATTGCGGAAGAGATCCTCTTCGGCCGGCAATTTGTCATCCGAAAATATTATATCGGGAAGTTTGTAGTCAGGGAAAGGGTAGTAAAAATAAATACTGGAAAAACCGCTTTGGATGAGCATTTGTTCCAATTCGTATTTCCCGAAAGTTTGCGCTTTTGCCCCATTGGGGTATCCTTCTATGCTGTCGAAAAGTATCCCGCTGTGATCTTCTCTTGCACCTGCCCAGTACTTTAAGCCGAATTTATTTTCAATAGCGATTAAAGCTTTGCCTGTAGGTGCTAAGAGTTTTTTGATATGTTTCAAAAAATCCATGTAGGGATTATGTGTTTTTGTGAAGCTTTTTGCATACTCAAGTACGCCTATAAGTGTGATGTAATTAAATTTTGTCTCAAATTCAATGTCGTTGAGATTACCGGCAATAATCTCTAAATTCTCAAGGCTTGAATACCTATGAGAAATAACTTCGGTTCTTGACTTGGATAATTCAATGGCAGTTACTGTTCTTGAATTACTACATAGCAAGCCAGTAATTGCTCCACAACCGGCGCCTACTTCCAGAATAGAATCGCTTTCCTTATCGAAAGGGTACCAGTTAAGTATATTTTCTCTAATTTTAGAGAAGTGGTATAAAATAGGCCATCGGTTATCATTTCTTACTGCTTCTTGCAGGTCTCTGCCTGATTTAACTATCTTTAGTATTTCAGATTCTATTTTCCCATCTGAGTAAAGGTCATTGCCTTTATAAAAATCCCAATTTAGTTTCATAGCATTTAATCAACTGATGGTTAATTTGCTTTCTGCAAAGGCTATGCCTGTCCCGACAATTGAAGAAATTACCTCAATTTCCACACAGTCATATATCCTATGCATTACTTTAAGGCCGTCTAATTCGAACTTGACGCAGCCTAAACTCAATAGGTA
>JBAXXY010000187.1:0-4838 GCA_037127655.1 Lentisphaerota bacterium | reverse complement strand
CTCTTTTAGTATATAGTTTACAACAAAATTGGGAATAGGAAGAGAACCTATTTTACACTTAAGAACTACTATTTTAAGGTTGTTGTCTTTGATTGAAGGCTCAGCCATCACATAAAAATTCAGATAATCTCCCAGAGGAGTTTTAAATGGCATTTTCTGACTTAACAAGATAATAAATGCTCTGTTTTCATAACTGCCGCCCCGAAGTTCCAGATCGTTTTTCTGCGAAGATACAGGTTTCTTTATCAAAAATGGAAACTGATTTGCCCCTACATAAAGATTAAAAGCGCTATTTATTTCCTGAGTACTAAAAGTAACTTTTCTATCGTTTGTGCTACGCAACAGGAATATAAATTTAGTTTCTGTTTCGATAGTATTTTTAAGTTCAATAATCGAAGCGATCGAGCTGTTGCTATTTAGTGATAAAGGAAAAGGCTCTTTGGAAATAGCAAGATAAAGGCAAAAGGCACAAATTACGATAAAAGAAACAAATAACACCACACACACAAGGAAGAATTTTACCAGAAATTTTAGCATATTTCCTCTATTTTCTATGACTAAAAAGCCAAATAGGATTTAAACATTTTGCATTTAACTCTCACGATGATAGAATAGGCTAAAACAAGTTTGTAAACAATACAAAAAAGATTTAAAATGGATATCTTATATAAAATTTTGCTAGACACAGGAACTTCTTACGAGGCCTGTGCCAGCGATTCTCTTGATCTGAAAGAAGGCGATTTCTGTATTATTGCTAAAAAAGATAAAATCCTTGATTATGGGAAAATTTCAAAAAAATATGGTTCTATTCCGCCTGATAAAGACCGTACAGAACTTGGCTTGATAGAAAGAAAAGCCACAATAAGCGATAAAAGCAAAGCTACTGAAAATCACATGCTTGCCAAATCTGCATTTAGAACAGCTCATGCACAGATTGAACTACTCAAACTTGAAATGAAACTCATGAGCGCTCACTATTCCTATGATAAGAAAATGATTCTTTTTATTTTCACGGCAGAAGGTAGAATCGATTTCAGGCAGTTGGTCAAAGACTTATCGCAAATGTTAAATACCAAAATTGAGCTAAGGCAGATCGGGGTCAGAGACGAAACAGCTATTATTGGCGGCATTGGCGTTTGCGGACAGGTGCTGTGCTGTAAAAAATATCTGAAACACTTCGACTCTATGAATGTAAAGATGGCAAAAGAACAGGATCTTTCTCTTAACCCTACCAATATCTCTGGTATGTGCGACAGGCTAAAGTGCTGTTTAAAATACGAACATGAAGGCTATCTGGAACTGGAAAAAGATATGCCTAGAAGAGGTTCTTTCTGTGAATGTTCTGAAGGTGTCGGCAGAGTTATTGACAGAAATCTTCTTTCACAGACAGTTAAAGTCCTAATAGAAGAATCAGGTAAATGTATCTACTGCTCTAAGTCAGAAGTTAGACCATTCTATCCAGACAAGAAATCGCCTCAGTATCAACATAAAGACCAAAGAGAAGAAGAATTGCCGTCAGAATTCAAAGCGTTGAACAAGAAATAAGAAAAGAAGAGTCATTAAGATTAATAACATAAACACCATAATGCCACAGAAGAACAGCATTATCTGCTTAGACAAACATTACTCTCAAAATATTGGAGACAAATTATTTAATTTTATACTCCTTCTCTTCATCTTTATACTTCCTATAAAATTCACTGTTCCTGCAATGCTTCCAAATTCAGGAGTTTTTCCAATTTATTCAAGTGATTGGATTGTTGGGTTATGGAGCGCTTCATTTTTCCCAGTCATATCTGCTATATTGTTGATTTTATGTATAATACGACTAATGATCATAAGAATTTCATCCTCCCTCTATGAACTAACTATTCCTCTTTTATGGACAATACTGGCAGGAACATCACTCTTAGGTTTTATAAATGCCAGCTGTATGGACTTTCCTATTCTGGAGACTTCTTATATATTCGGAATTTCAGCCTTTTCCTTATTAATTTTTTTGAGAATCTTTTCTAATGAAGAACTCTCAATTAAAATAATAAATACCTTAGTAATATGCTCATTGCTACTCTCATTTTACGCGCTATATCAATACTTCTTCGGGTTTGAGAACACTAGAGAATATGTGGCTGAGCTAATAAAAAACACTTCCGTATCATTGCCTGAAAACATGATACAGCGCCTAAAGGATGACCAGGTATTTTCAACATTCGCTATATCCAATAATTTTGCAGGATATCTTATACTTGTAATGCCTCTAGCTATATTCTCTATTTTCTATTCGCCTTTCAATGGGTCTAAATTGTTTAAAAATATTTTTGCTTCTCTTCTCTCGATACTTTTGATTTTAACCCTAATCCTAACCGGGAGCAGAAGTGCCATTCTTTCTCTAATTATAGCATTTCTCTTGATTTGCATCTTCATCTTCAATATCAGAAAATGGCTGCTGTTGCTCTTATCTTTACTTTCTACAGCGCTAATAGTCCTTTTATTTTTTATTTTTGCAAAAGGTATCGCTACAATAATTGTCAGGTTTGACTACTTCAATACAGCATTAGTACTGCTAAAAAAACATCTACTCATGGGTGCTGGATGGGGTTCATTCTTCCATTCATATCCATTTCTTAAAGAATATATGACAGGAGAAGCTCCCAATGATCCACACAACTTTCTACTTTCACTTGGTTCCCAGTCAGGAATAGTCACGCTTATTTTAGGCGTGGCAATTTTCCTAATACCTATATTTCTGGCTTTCAAGCACCTCAAATCATTACCTAAAAAAGAGATGTTTCAATCTCTTGAACTCCCTTTACTTCTAGGATATACCGCTTGGTTCATTCACTCTATGACGGATACTAACTTCCAAATAGCAGGAAGTCTAACTATAGCCATAATCTTCTCGGCATTGATCTTAAAATATTCCCAAAAAGACCAAACATCAAAAAACAGATATGCTCTATATCTTACCTTACTAATGAGTCTAGCTTCAATAATAGCCATTTTTGGCCTTGGCGGTAATAGAATCTTTGGGGAATACTATCTTGCCAACCTATATTCAGTTTGCTACAACAACCCAATCTTGAACCAAAATATCGACAATCACACTGCCGACAAATCTGAAAACTTTAATAATTCCTTCAAAAATGCAGTTAAATATATGCCCTACTCTCCCTTTCCTCTTGCGGCAGCAGCTCAATACGAAGAAAGACTCAATAACTTGGCCTTGGCTGAAACCTATATGAAAGAAGCACTAATATTGTCTCCTGAAAGATCATCCTTTTATTATGATCTTTCTATTATTCTATCAAAAGAAGGAAAAAGGCCTGATGCTCTCTATTGCCTTAAAATAGCATCTGAGCTATTTCCATATCAATACAAAAGAATTTACGAACAAGCTAATAAAAACAACCTATGAATATCGAATTTGGAATAGTCATTGTTGCAGGCGGTACGAGTGCCAGATATGGAGAGAAGAATAAACTCCTCGAGGAAATAGGCGGGATTTCGATTGTAGTTCATTCCATGATAAACTTCAGGCATATATGCCCGGATAACCAGATAGTTCTTGTCTGTAATTCAAAGTTTATTCAGACTTACAAAGATTTAATCTCTAAATATATTCCGTCAAATTCATTCTCATACGCAGAAGGAGGAGAAACAAGAGGAGATTCTGTTTACAATGGGCTTCAGATTCTAAATCAACTTCAAGTAAAATATGCCGCCATCCATGACGCGGCGCGCCCATTAGCTTCTTTAAAACTTATGAAAAAATGCTTTGAAGAATGTATTAAAAATGGAAATGCAGTCGCTGCAAAAAAAGTAACCGACACCATTAAGTCTTCTGATGAAAAAAATAGAGTTACAGCAACTATAGATAGGAGCAAACTCTGGTCAATTGAAACGCCACAGACATTCAAGTTAAGCGATATTCTTAACGCTTACTCTTTCATTAAGTCTAAAGGCATAGCTGTTACTGATGACGCTGGAGCTATGGAAAGTTTCGGAAAAGAAGTTTTTATATTCGAAAACCCAGAATATAACCAGAAAATCACATACACTTGGGATCTATCCATTGCTAACTTCATCTTCAAAAAACGGAGAAGTGAATGATAAAGTTTTAGTTTTTTAGTTTTCAGGTTAGACAAATTAGTCAATCGTTCTATTTTATTATCTCTTTCTTTTTATGGCGTGGTGCCCAAGTGGCCTAAGGGGACGGTCTGCAAAACCGTTATTCGTGGGTTCGAATCCCACCCACGCCTCCACTTTTTAAAATTAATTTGCATAGTTTTATATTAAAATTAAATGAAGAGTAAAAAGTATTACTTATCATTCTTAATGCTGTTAGGACTTTTCTCAGTATCAGTTTTTGCGACTGATTTCAAACTTACAAGTTTGGAGAAAGTTCTAATAGAAGTAGAAAGTTTCCTGAGGCATTCAGGATGTAAAACCCAACTGGGTCATAATGGTGTTGTTCAAGCATCAAAAGATAGCTCAACGGTCAGTGTTAAAATTATTTTTTTTAATAGCGATAATTCTATTGACCAAGGAGTTGTCTGTTATATTTCAACAAACGATGCTACGCTATATGATAGCCTGTCTCAAGATTTAGATTCTTTTGGTGCATTGAATAACATTAAGATTAATATAATAAAGATGGAAAATTATTCATCTCTCTAATTTTCATTTAGCATCGATCATCTCGTTTTACTCGACTATCAGCATTCTTCAAAGCCTTGGACTAATGCTCTTTTGATATGCAATTCAGCTATATTGCGATTCCCGCCCTGTTATTGGAAATTCTTCCAGCGGTATTATTGAGGCGCCCTCCTGTAAGGTGC
>JBAXXY010000186.1:0-4887 GCA_037127655.1 Lentisphaerota bacterium | reverse complement strand
CACTCATTATTATATATCGAGTAACCTTTATGCCCCACTTGTTGATGAAGAGCCAAAACAAGCATTTTTTGATCCATACAACTTCAGGAGAACCAGTTTTTTGCCATTAATGATAATTAGGCGCTATTTGAAACTAACTTTCAATTATTGCGTCGAGAAGAAACTTATCGATAAGAAAATTGAAGAATTAAAAGATATTGGTTTACCCTTCAAAATTACTCTTTTGCCAACTTCATATCCTGTACCTGATAAACTGGTATTAAATATTGAAGGAAAAGAGGTGAGAAATGAGACATTTACCATTTTGTCTAAAGTATGATGTTAAAACTGATAAGACTACCGGTATTGGCATTATGCCAAGACACTAAAATATCAGCTAGAAGTTTCATGTAACATTGACAATAAAGTTTAGTTATTGACCAGATGCGCCATCATATGTTATAATCGACAGAAGTTATTTAAGATTTCAAAAACAATAATAACGAGGGAGAATTATATATGAAGAAAAAAATCCTTGGATTAGCTCTTGGCGCATCATTAGTATGCGGAGGCTATATGCAGGCAGAAGATGAAAGTATAACAATTTCCAAAGGGGATAAAACCTGGTGGCATAATGCAGTTTGCTATGAAGTTTACATCCGCTCATTCAATGATTCCAAAGGAACGGGAATCGGCGACCTGAAAGGTATCGAAAATAAACTCGACTACCTCAAAGATCTCGGCGTAGATGTAATATGGATTACTCCTTTCTATCCGTCTCCCGGAGTGGATATGGGCTACGACATCAGCAATTACAAAGATGTGGACAGCAAGTTCGGTCAACTCAAAGACTTTGATTCACTCGTTAAGACAGCTCACGAAAAAGGAATAAAAATTCTCGTTGACATGGTTTTCAGCCATACATCTGACGAGCATCAATGGTTTGTCGAAGCAAAGAAATCCAAAAGCAATCCTTATCACAATTTCTATGTCTGGTATCCGCCGAAAGCCGACGGTTCCGCTCCCAATAGCTGGGGTTCATGGTTTTCAGGTTCAGCCTGGGAATACAACAAACCTACCAACGAGTACTATCTGCACATATTTGCAAAACAGCAGCCTGCCCTTAATTGGAAAAATGCCAAAGTCAGAAAAGAACTTTTCAGTGTAGCTAAGTTCTGGCTCGACAAAGGCGCAGATGGAATCCGTTTTGATGTAATCACTCTCAATGCTCTGCCTGAAATCGATCAGAGTTCAGATATGTGGGGCAAAATGCCTATGGCTCTGACATATTTGAAAATGTTAAATAATAAAGTTCTGTCTAAATACAATATTATGACAGTCGGCGAAATGCCGGGAGTTGACGACAAGAACGCTTATGAATTTGTCGGCACAAATGGCGGACCGCTAAAAACTCTCTTCCAACTTGACATCATGGGACTTGGAAATGATGGAAATAAATTTCATCCCACCGATTATAATTTAGTTGACTTCAAGAAAATTTATAAGAAATGGTACGACGGTCTGTACGGCAAAGGCTGGAGCAGTATGGTTCTTGATAACCATGACCAGGCAAGAGCTGTTACTCGCTGGGGCGATGACAAGAATCACTGGAAAGAATCAGCCAAAATGCTCTCTACATTCCTCCTGACTCAGTGGGGAATACCATACATCTTCCAGGGCGATGAAATTGGCATGACAAACTGCCCGTTTGAAGCCAAAGATTTCAAAGATGTAGAAGAAATTAACTATTACAAAGAACAAATAGCCGCAGGAAAAAAAGAAATAGAGTTTCTCCCGGGACTTATTGCCAGAGGCCGCGACAATGCAAGGACTCCTATGCAGTGGAACGATGCAAAGAATGCCGGGTTCACTACAGCAGACACAACATGGCTCAAAGTTAATCCGAACTACACCAAAATAAATGTCGCCGCTGAAGAAAAAGACCCTGATTCCATCCTCAATTATTACAAAAAAATGGTCGCTATAAGAAAAGCCAATCCTGCATTTGTTTATGGAACTGTGAATATAATTGACTTTAATAATGACAAAGTTTATGCATACACCAGAGCTTATGAAGGCAAAGAATTCCTCGTGATATGTAATTTCAGGGGAGTAGATACTACATTCGACACGCAAATAGCGAATCTGTCCAAAGCTAAGATGCTTATACATAATTATACTTCAGAGCCTTCTATAGATGGTTCTAAGATTTCTCTGAAGCCTTTTGAAGCAATTGTTTTTGAAATAAAATAAGGAGCTTTTCAGATGAAAATTACAAAAAAACTTTATGGCAAAATCTCCGACAAGGAAGTTTACCTCTATACGCTGGATAATGGTAAAATGTCTGTGGGAATAATAACCTACGGCGGAATCATAACATCCCTAAAAGTTCCTGACAAAAAGGGCAAACTCACTGACATAGTCCTCGGATTCAAAAATCTTGACGGTTATCTCAAGAATGATGCTTATTTCGGCGCACTCATCGGCAGGACTTCAGGAAGGATTGCCGATGGAAAATTCTCTTTAGACGGCAAAACCTATCAACTTGCAAAAAATGATGCAGAACTGAAGAACCTTCATGGAGGAATCAAAGGATTTGACCAACACATCTGGGAAGCAGCTGATCAGAAAGACAGCGATTCAGTTAGCTTAACTCTATCTCATTTAAGCCCCGATGGAGATGAAGGATTTCCTGGCAATCTAAATGTAATGGTCACCTATAAACTGAATATTAAAAATGAGTTTTCGATAGATTATCTCGGAACTACTGACAAAGCTACGCCCGTAGTTCTTACCAATCACTCCTACTTCAACTTAAATGGTGAACCATCTAAGATGGATATACTTAATAATGTACTAAGGATTGATGCTGACCATTTCATTCCTACTGATAAAATATCCATACCTCTTGGCAAACTAGAAAGCGTAGCAGGGAATCCAATGGATTTCAGGAAAGAGACAGCAATTGGAAAAAGAATTGATGATGACTTCGCTCAGATTAGGCAGACAAGAGGTTATGACCATCCTTGGGCGCTCAATACGCCATCAATAACTAAAGCATCAATCTCAGCTTACTCACCTGAAAGCAGAATAAAAATAGATGTTTGCACCGATCAGGTCGGCGTTGTTATCTATACTTCTAACTTTTTAGATGGAACAAAGGTCGGCAAGTCGCGTTTCGCTTATCCAAAGAATTATGCTTTCTGTCTGGAGACACAGGGGTTTCCAGATTCAGTGAACCATCCAAACTTTCCAAGCGTAATAGCCACTCCAAAGAAACCTTATAAGCAAAAGACTATCTGGAAATTCTCAAACATCTAAGATAAAGAGGTTAAAAATGAAAACAATAACTATAGCGGCTACTTTGCTTCTAGCTGCAAGCAGCATCATACCTTCATTTGCCTGCACAACAATCATTGTAGGCAAAGATGCCTCAACGGATGGTTCGATAATCATCTCAAGAAATAATGATACTGAAGATCCACACACGCCAAATGTGCTTTTCCGTCATCCCGAACTTAAAGATAACTTTCAATTCCAATCCAATGAAAACAAATTCGTATGTACAATGCCTATTGGCTCTCTTTCCTACACAGCAATGCCTGACGCTACCACGATAGGCAAACACAATCCTTCCTATGAAGAAACAGGCATTAATGAATACGGTGTAGCTCTTAGCGCCACGGAAACAATTTTTAATAGTGACTCAGCTCTGAAAGCGGATGGGCTGGTCGAAAACGGCGTTACAGAAGATATGATTACATCGGTTGTTCTTCCTCAGGCTACTTCAGCCAAAGAAGGTGTAAGAATACTTGGAAGTCTCGTAGAAAAAGTCGGAAACAGTGAAGGCTTCGGAGTCGCTTTTTCAGATAGAAATGAAGCGTGGTATCTAGAATCAGCAAGCGGTCATCACTGGCTTGCTATGAGAATCCCTGACAATATGTATTTTATTTCGGCCAATCAAGGCAGATTCCAGGAAACCGACATTAACGATTCAATGAATGTCCTCTCTTCTCCAGGACTTGTAGATTTTGCCGCGAAAAACAAACTGTTTGATCCGGAAAAAGAGAAGTTCAACTTCTTTAAATGCTATGTAAGAAACATCCCTCATGATGAAACTTATGACTATCCACGAGTAAGAGAACTTCTCAAAATGTACTCTGGTTTCAACTATGATAAAAATGACGCTCTTTACCCTGTATTTATGGAACCGACAAAGAAAATGAGCGTATGGGATGTAGCCGCAGGACTCAGAAACCACTACAATGGAACAGCCAATGATCCTTATCAAACTCAAAACCCTAAAGAGATTAACCGTCCAATCAGTGTTCTGAGAGCTTCATTCTCTCACATTACACAGGTTAAACCCAATCTGCCAGGCGACATAGCTACAGCTCAATATATCTGTTTGGGAATGACAGACCTCTCAGCTTATGTTCCTTTCTATAAAGGCTTGGGTGATGTACCAAAAGCCTACAGTACATCCAGCGTGACACCTGACGATTCAATGTTCTGGAAAGTGCGCAAAGTTCAGGCGCTTGTCTTCCAGAATTACCCGAAATACGCTCCGATGGTGCATGAAGCTATAGCAAAGTTTGAAAAAGACATTGCTCGCAAACAGCTCCGCATGGAGAAGAAATATGTAAAGATATATCAGCAAGACCCTGAAGCGGCTAAACAGCTCATCCAGTCTTTCACTAATGATATAGTAGAGGAACAAGGCAAGATATTTACGGAGCTTGCAAAGAAAATTTCAAAAGATTTGGGCAAGGAAAATCTCACTAACGATCAATATCTTGAAATGATTAACAAGGCTGAAGAAACCTACCACTTCCCCGGCGCATGAAGCTTAATGAAGTTTTTCAGAATTTTGTGTAAATGGTCATAGTCAAATATAATAAAAATACT
>JBAXXY010000185.1:0-4912 GCA_037127655.1 Lentisphaerota bacterium | reverse complement strand
CCACATACTCTATGTATGGGCTCCTTCGATATTCCAGCACGCAAATTACATAATGGGAGTGCTTGCTCTTATTCAGGTTGTCTGGACTATATCATTTCTAACAATCAAGGGGCAGGAATTTGACAGTGTTGTAGCAACAGCATTAAAGCAGGTACTTATAATAGGATTTTTCTATACGCTGCTTCTGAATGCAGGGCAATGGCTTCCTGCCATTATCAATTCACTTAGCAAAATTGGAGCTGAAGGAGGAGCAATCAGCAATCTTGATCCTAGCTCAGTCATGAGTCAGGGACTCTTTGTAGGTTCAGCCGTCCTCGATGCAGGAGCAAAAATAGGTTTTATCAGCCACCCGTTCGGGGCATTCATGGCTGTGGTAACATCCTGCATCATAGTCTTCAGTTATGTGCTTATCGCTGCAGACTTACTTGTAACCTTAATTACTGCATACTGCCTGATTGCCGTTAGCACTCTCTTTTTTGCCTTTGGAGTAAGCAGCTTGACTTCTCCAATGGCAAGGCAGCTAATTCAGAAATGCCTCGCTGTAGGGCTAAAGTTGATGGGTTTATATGTAGTAGTAGGAATAGGCACTTCCCTTGCTGTTACATGGCATTCATTTCTTATAAGCTCCGGTTCGACAGATGACTATTATGTCTCCTGGCTCTCAGTGGCTGGAGCTTGCCTTATTTTTTGGCTCATAGCAAAAAATATCCCTCAGACTCTCTCAAGTCTTGCCGGAGTCGGCGCTCTTACAACACACGGGTCAGAGGTTATAGGAGCTGCAGTAGCTGCTGCTGCCGTAGGCACAATGGCAGCAAAAAAAGGTTATCACGGAGCTGTTGGCGGAAGCAAAGGCATTGGCGGAGCAACTCAAAGCGTATTAGGCGCAGCCCAGTCCATTTCAGGCGTGGCAAGCGGGAATCCAGCTTCCATAACACGAGGACTGGCAAATATGGCTAATGGAGCAAGAAAAGCAATGTCTGGAAGCGCTCAAGCCGTATCAGGTAAAGATATTAAAACACTTTAAGGAAAATCACTATGAAAAAACTAAAGGAATTATTTCAACACTTAAAAAGCTCTATTCTAGGCAAGAATTTTAATATCCATGACCCAAATTATGAGGCAGAAATGCTTTCTGAGAAACTCAAACTTACAGAGTCTGAGATTAATATGAATCAAAGTAAAATATATACTCTGGAACTCCTGAAAAGAAAAGAGGAGGAACTTGCCAATAAAAAAGTTGAACTATCCAGAAAGAAAGAAGAGGCCGAAAAACTTAAGCAGGAAGCCAAAGTAAAAAAGCTAGAGCTCAGAGAAACAGCAAGGCTGAATGCGAAAGCAAGAATAGAAGAGCAGAAATCTAAACGGGAAAAAGGAAAGTTTGACATTAAGAAGTGGCATGATAATGCCTTCCTTAGAGGCAGAGCCGCCTGGAATGACATGTACGGCTCAGTCATTGACAGGAACACCAAATACTTCGCAGTGTGCATACTTCTTTCCATTGCTTTGCTGATCTCGACTATTTCTCTGGCATATATGGGATCGCAATCAAAGATCCAGCCATACATCGTCCAGGTGGGAACTAATGGTGACATTGTTGATGTTAGTTCGGCAATCAAAGCTCCTGATATAACGAATAAAATAGTCAAATATTTCATTCAGCAGTTCATTATTAACCTAAGAAGTATTTCGGGCGATAATATTGTCGAGAAGAGTATGCTTGCTAGAGTCTATGCAGCTGTTAACACTGCCAACAATAATAATGCGCTAAGTATGGTAAAAGCATACATTCAAAGCAACAACCCATTTGCCTTCAATGCAAAGTTTACAAATCAGATTAATATCCAAAGCATCTTTCCGGTATCGGAAAATACATACCAGATAGCCTGGGAAGAAATCAAAAGAACAACTGACGGCAAAGTCGTCAGTCAAATTTATTATACCGGACAGTTCAGCTATAAATTTTCCCCTTCAAGCGAAGAGAATTTTCAGTATAACCCTTTCGGTATCTACATAACCAATATTTCATGGTCAGAAATTCAAACTGACTCAACTTCAAAACAATAAATACAAAACAGGAGAAACTAACATGAATATAAGAAACATCTTCACAGTAGGAACACTCTGCACCATTTTGACATCCTGCGCATCAAATATGAAATACAATCCAAATGACTTTACCGCCGTTCCAAAAATAGAAAAAGATACAAAAATTATCAATGCCGCTGATTCTGTAAACAAAGCTTCGTTTGAGTACATTCCGGATGCAGCAATAATGACAGCCTACAAAAAGTATATAACAGACGGCAAAATGGATGTCGTCAATACCAAAGGGTTTATTGCTTATCCTTTCAGCGCAGACTTTCAGCCAATCATACCATCTCAGCCTCTGCAAGCTGTGGATATAGAACTTGAGCCTGGTGAAAAGATACAACCAAACGGCATAGCCATGGGAGACACCCAGCGCTGGACTTATGCCATCTTAACTTCTTACAATGACTCAAAAGCTGTAGAGCATATTATCTTCAAACCAAAAGACTGGAGCATAGCCACAAACATCATAGTCGGAACAAATCTCAGGACTTATCATTTCGGTCTTGTATCTGAAAAGAATGCCGATGTAAAACAAATAAAATTCTGGTATCCTGAAGAGATGCAGGAAAAAGCCAACGCATACATAGCTGAACATCTAGGCGAAAATAATCCTGCCTCAAATTCAAGCAAAAATAAAGACGCAATACTAGATGATGTTCCAGGCATAAACATCCATAATCTTAATTTCAGTTACTCCATGTTCGGGGATGAACCTGACTGGAAGCCGATCCGCATATTTGATGATGGAGTTCACACATATATCCAGTTCCCGCCAAGCATAGAAAATAATGATATGCCTGTACTCTATGCCTACAAGAATGACGACAAAGAGTTGATCAATTACAGGGCAAAAGGGAATTACTTTGTAATTGACGGAGTCTTCCCTGAGATGGTATTGATCCTCGGACGCCCAGGCTACTTCTTCAATCTCTTTGATGACAGGCAGCAGGCTGTTTACATAGAAAATAATAAATTATCAAAGTAACACTTTATCAGGTGAATAATTATGAGCGAAATAACTCAAAAATTAAAAAAAGGCATACGCCTCAGTTCCAGGATATTCTTCCTTATTGCTGGATCATTAGTCCTGATCATTCTTCTGGTGATTTACGGACTGACAACCAATAGCAAAAGAAGTTCTTATCATAAGGAAACTCCTGTTTCTGGCATAAATCAAAATGACAACATCTTCCAGCTATTAAATCATATCCCGAACACTGTTCCATCAGCAACGGAACCTAAAGCAAGCCCAGTCGTTCCAGGCAATCAAAGCGCCGCGGCTGAAGTTGCGCAAAAAAATGCTGGCGATTATAAAAGTAATGAAAACGACTATATGAAGCAGTTGGAAGCGAAAATGGCTCAGATGAAACTTCAGGCTTTGCAGGAAGCCATGGCAAGCTCCTTGACTTTGCAAGGAGCAACCAATACCATCCCTAAAGAATACCCGTCTTCGGCAAATCAGGCAACATCACCACTCAGAACGAATCTTGTAGGGCAAATACCTGAAACTAGTGACTATGAAGCTTCAAATATGCAGTCAGATAAAGAGCAGTTCCTTAACAGTGCCGGAAAATCTACAGATATATATCTTGATCAGACTACTACTACAAAGAAATATACCTATGAAGTTAAAGCTGGTACAATAATTCCAGCGGTACTTCAAACTGGCATCAATTCAGATCTTCCCGGACAGATCATTGCCAAAGTGAAAAGGAATATCTTTGATTCAACTACCGGAAAAGATGTCCTGATCCCTCAAGGCTCAACTCTTATCGGAGTTTATAGTTCTCAGATATCCTACGGACAGAGCCGTTGTCTGATGGTCTGGTCAAGAGTCATCTTTCCTGATGGGCAAAATCTTAACCTTGAAGGGATGCCAGGAGCAGACCTTGAAGGTTATGCAGGAATTGAAGATGAGGTTAATAATCATTATTGGAAAATCTTTGGCAATGCAATACTCATGTCAATCTTCACTGCTGGTGTAGAATATGCCTCTCAGGGATCCAACAACAATAGCAATAATAACAGCAATGGATATGATGCAAGCCAGATCATAGCTGGAGCGTTAGGATTACAATTGGGTCAGGCAGGTATGGCTATGGTTCAGAAGAATATGAACATACAGCCTACTATAGAAATCCGTCCCGGCAATGAATTCAATGTCCTCGTAACAAGAGATATTGCCTTCAAAAACCCATACACATACAAACTATAGAGGCAATATGTTTAAGAAATTCGGCATTGATATTACTGTTTATAATAGATACGACAAGATAGAAGCTTGTTCAGTTACCTTGTTTTTGGTAATATCTGCCGGATTGCTTTCTCTGATCGTAACAAACCATCCTGTTCTTGCATTAAAAATGGATAAAATTAGAATAGCAGGCATTATAATTTTGCCTGCTATTTTTTTACTGACCTATCTTTATTATTTTCTGTTCCGTAAAGAAACAAAAAAACTATTTTTGGCTGCAATTTCTCTGGGGATTATTATAGGATCTCCTCTTTTTATACTTACTGTTCTGTACTCTGACCTCAATGAAATATTCCATTCTTTTACCACATTAAGCACTTTTCAGAGATGCTCTGTTCTGGAGGGTTATTTCACGACTTACTATGTGCAGTTTGTACCAGCTTTATTGTTTCTTCTGGCAGCAAATATCCTACGAATAAGCCTCAGAGGAAAATTCAATATCAATGAGAAGACTTCAGGAGTATTCGGAACTGCTGAATTTGCCGACAAGAAATATCTGACCGAAAATGGATTTTATGATTCAAAGAACTCTCTGTTTGGGAAAGATGGCCGCGAAGAATATCTATA
>JBAXXY010000184.1:0-4956 GCA_037127655.1 Lentisphaerota bacterium | reverse complement strand
ATACTGAAGAATATAATCAAATACTAAATAGTATTCTTAATAATGAAAAGCTTGTAATTTTGGGAAAAGGACATGATGGAATAGAACGCTATACAACAAGGTATGCTATACATCAGGAGTTCAAACTAGACAGATATGCAAAGCTGATAAGTGTCAGAAACTCAAATGCGTTATCATCATGGAAAACAGATTTGTTTATTAAACAGAAATCGCTTTCAGATGAGCAGGTAAAGGCGGTAAAGCACATTACTGAAAAGAGCGATTTATCTATTGTAATAGGAAAGCCAGGGACAGGCAAAACCTATATGCTTAATACAGCAAAAGAGATATGGAACTTTGACGGGCATCAAGTATATGGAGCCACAGTCAGCGGCATTGCCAGCGAAAGCTTACAAAAAGAAACCGGAATACCATCAAGAACCATTGCTTCATGGGACAGGCTTTTTGATAATAAATTTACCTTTACTAAAAAGGATATACTCGTCATAGACGAAGCAGGTATGGTTAATTTATATCAGATGAGATCCTTATTAGAACAAGCCAAGTCTTCCGGAGCAAAAATTGTCCTTGTAGGAGATCCTGACCAGCTTAATCCAATAGGCCCTGGAGCGCCGTTAAGATTGCTGGCCGGACAGTTTGGTTATTCTGAAATGACAGATATTAGGAGACAGAAAGTAGATTGGCAGAGGGATATTACATATAACCTTGCCATCGGAGATATAAATGCTGTAGATGCTTATAGAGATAGAGGGAATCTTATAATGCTTCCTGCTCCTGCAGATGCAAAGAACGAGCTGATTAAAGAGTGGAGTAAAGGAATAACATCTGAGAATATATCAGGCTCTATAATTATGGCTCACAGGAATTCTGATGTATTGGATCTTAATGTCTTAGCCAGAACTCAGTTAATGGAAATTAAAATATTAAATGGCGAAGAATCCATCATTAAGACCAATAATGGTAATCTAAAGATACTCCGTTGCGAAAGAATCCTGTTCACGAAGAATGATAAAGGCATAGGAGTCAAAAATGGTAACTTTGCAACTGTTATAAACTCCAGCGGCAATACCTTAGAAGTAATGATAGATAAGAGAGAAATTCCAGTAACTATAGATCTGAACAAGTACAATAATATCTCCTATGGGTACGCAGCGACTGTTCATAAATTACAGGGTGTTACAATAGATAAGTCTTATGTTTATTACGGAGGCAAATACTGGAACAAAAATCTCAATCTGGTTGCTCTTTCACGCCATAGAGATGATATAAAGATTTTTGCGGATACTAAGACTCATAGAAATTACGCTCTTTTGAAGCAGCGGCTAAACAGAACTGAGTTTAAGGATTCTGTTCTCAACTATCCGGTATCTTTTTCTTTAAGGTATGGAATTGATCCTGATACTGTTCTAGGTAGAACTATCAATAAACTAAATGAACTTAAAGAAAAAATTCATGATGGCTGGCTTTGGATTCAGAACAAACAAAACTACTTAGAAAGAAGAGAAAAACATCAAAATATTAACTCCCATATCAATCAGAAAGGCGCCATAGTTTTCAGCTCAGAAGAAAAAGAACGAGTTTTGAGGTTCTTGCACAATTCCAAACGATTAGAGACCCTATCCAGTCAGCTTTACAAGCATGAGATGTACTCAAAGAAATACTACCAAATCACTAGGATAAAAGAACAGTTAAGAAAAAGAACAGCTCCTGCATTAGAGCAAATCTCAAAAGATTCCTGGATGGAAGTTCTTAAAACTAATAATAAGCCCATGCCCCCAAATTATCTGGAATCCAATAAATTAACCAATATGAGTGAACTGATTAAGGCAGTTAGAAGTAATTCTCTAGATAAGGAATTATCTAACATACTATTCCAGAAAGTAAGTGCAGGAATAGCCATAATGCAAAAGAGTAAAGTTCAGGTTCATAATCAATCTATAAACCAAACTAAAGGAATGGGTATATCCTATTGATAGATTGAATAATTGAGGATCAGCTTAGGTCGGCTATTTCACAGCATGTAAGAATTCTGATTATTTGTAGCAAGAGAGTAATAGTAAATTATTTTATTGCAATAGAATGATGCTTTTAGGATATAATCAAATTATCGGCATTAAATTCGATGTTCTGCCGATAATTTGTATAGCAGTGAGTGAGGGTAAGGTTTTATGAACGGGAATTGTAGATCTGATATTAAACCTGGCATTGAGGTTCTAATTGTTTTGAAAAAAGATCAGCGAAGCGGAAATCTTACGCAGGGGATTGTTAAAGATATCCTCACAAGTTCTTCTACTCATCCACATGGAATCAAAGTCCGACTGGCAACTGGTGAAATAGGCAGGGTAAAGGAAATAGTGGATTAGAGAATATTGTTGAAATTTGCAATATCATACATAAAAAGTAGTATATCGCAAATAATAATTACTAATAATGAGTATAAGATTTTCAATATCAATGATGACTGCTCGGTTAATCTCTTTATTAATTCAGCTCCATGGCGCACACTAGTCAGATGGATACTCTCCGAAGCTCAGAATATCAAAGTGATTAACCCCAAAACCCTCGCTGATGAGATAAAATCCTCTGCACAAAAAATTGCGAATTATATCAAAATAATTGATGCTCTATGTCACGCTAAGACGCTATATGTCTGATGGTAGCTGTAAGAATAATTCAGGAATTATGTTTTTGTTTAGTGATTTGAAATGATCGGCATTCTTATTGATTGAATAGCTACCAACAAAAAGAGCAGATAATCAGCAATTAGGTTTTTAATCGATATAAATTTACAAATATGATAATATAACTAAAGATATAAAGCAAACTCCTAAGGATAATGGGATATAATTGGAATGTTAACAGACTATCATGCAAAGTTATATGCTCAGGAATTGTTGCGCCGTTGTCCTTCGGACAGCGTCGAGAAATTTACTGCGGCATTGATTGATTCGCAAGTTGACCTCAATCCTCATCAGGTCGAAGCTGCATTATTTGCTTTTCGTTCACCATTATCAAAGGGATCTATTTTAGCAGATGAAGTCGGTCTTGGCAAAACTATCGAAGCTGGCATTATCTTGTCCCAAAAATGGGCAGAGCGTAACCGAAAAATTTTAATCATACTGCCTTCTAATCTTAGGAAGCAGTGGAGTCAGGAACTGTTAGAGAAATTTTACCTGCCATCAAAAATTCTTGAATCATCCAATTTCAATAAAGATATTAAGAATGGAGTTAGGAATCCTTTTGACAGCAAAGAGATAGTTATTTGTTCATACCAGTTTTCAAGAAATAAAGCTGACTTTATCAAGAAAATCAAATGGGATATAGTTGTCATTGACGAAGCCCACCGTTTAAGAAATGTTTACAAGAGTGGCAATAAAATAGCCAGAGAATTAAAATCCTTACTGGAAGAATATCCAAAACTGTTACTGACTGCCACTCCTTTGCAGAACTCGCTATTAGAATTATATGGTTTAGTAAGTTTTATTGATGAACATGCTTTTGGTGATTTAAAAAGTTTTAAAAATCAGTATTCAAGAATAACTACAGATAATACATTTTATGAGTTAAAAGAACGGCTTAGGCCATTATGCAAAAGAACTTTGAGAAGACAAGTCTTAGAATATATCAAGTACACTGAAAGAAAGGCCTACACTCAGGAGTTTATTCCAACTCCCGAAGAAGAAACTCTATATGATATGGTATCAGACTACTTGAGACGCCCAAACCTACAGGCTCTTCCTGCAAGCCAGCGTTCTCTGATGACGCTAGTTTTGAGGAAATTATTAGCTTCTTCAACTTTTGCCATAGCTGGAGCATTGAATGTGCTAGCCGATAAGCTTGAAAGGTTATTAAAAGAAGACAAAGAGTTAGCAAAAAATCTGGAAGAAATTGAAGAAGACTTTGAAGCGTTAACCGAAATGGAAGATGAGCTTGAAATAGAAAATGAAGATATACCTCAATTACTTAAAGATAGCGAAAAGTTAGTTATTCAAAACGAAATAAATGATTTGCGTTCGTTTCACGAACTGGCCATGGAAATAACGCACAATGCAAAAGGAGATAGTCTTCTTCATGCGCTAAAAGTCGGCTTTGGGATGGCGACAAGTTTAGGTGGAACAGAAAAGGCTATAATCTTTACTGAATCTCGAAAAACACAAAATTACCTTGTCCAGCTCTTAACTGAAAATGGATATGGAAGTGAAATTGTTTTATTTAATGGCTCAAATACCGATGAACAATCTAAAGATATATACAGAAATTGGAAAAATAAATATGATGGAACAGATAAGTTAACTGGATCCAGAACAGCTGATACAAGGGCTGCGCTCGTAGATTATTTTAGAGAAGAGGCCAAAATAATGATCGCCACAGAAGCGGCGGCAGAAGGAATAAACCTACAGTTCTGTTCTCTGGTCGTAAATTACGATCTTCCATGGAATCCTCAGAGAATTGAACAGAGGATTGGACGCTGTCATAGATATGGACAAAAACATGATGTAGTCGTAGTGAATTTCCTGAATAAGAATAACGCCGCAGATCAGCGGGTATATCAGCTTCTGGCTGAAAAATTCAAATTATTCAGCGGAGTTTTTGGAGTCAGCGATGAGGTTCTTGGGAGCATTGAGTCCGGAGTGGATTTTGAAAAAAGAATTGTAGACATATATCAAACATGTCGTACTCAGGATGAAATACAGGCGTCATTTGATGCTTTACAGAGGGAACTGAGCTCCGAAATAAATGAGAATATTCGATCTACAAGACAAAAGTTGCTCGAAAACTTTGATTCAGAAGTCGCTGAAAAGCTTAGTATTTATAAAGCAGAAACTGCCGAGTCTATAAACCGTTATGAAGCACTACTATGGGAGACAACCAAACATTTATTGAAAGATCACGCTCAATTCAATGAAAGCAATCTTACTTTTAATCTGCTTGAAAAATATATTGATTTTTCTATAC
>JBAXXY010000183.1:0-4990 GCA_037127655.1 Lentisphaerota bacterium | reverse complement strand
CTTTAGGAGAAAATATGACTCTTGCAAGTAAGAATAGTTTGAGTGAAAAATTCCATGGTTTCTATGGTTCGGCGCCAGATATTATGGCCTATGCTCCAGGAAGGATTGAAGTTCTTGGCAACCATACCGACTATAATGATGGTCTGGTTTTGAGCACAGCTACTGACCTTTATACATACTTTGCAGTGAAAAACACTGAAAGCAAGAATGCCTCTGTCCACTCTTTTGACATGGATAGTTCAGCCGAGTTAGGACTTGACGACGCTCTTAAAGTCAAAATTCCGGGGCAGTGGTCAAACTATATAAAAGGAGTTCTAGTGGAACTCGCCAAACTTGGTAAAATCAAGCCATTCAAGGCTGTGATTTACAGCGATGTGCCTCTGTCGGCAGGCATGAGCAGTTCTGCGGCTTTGGAAGTTTCTACTTGCTTTGCTTTGGGTAAACTTTTCGGAATTGAACTTGACAAAAAAGAATGGGCAAAACTTGGGCAGAGAGTTGAGAATAACTATATGGGACTAAAGAGCGGTTTGTTAGACCAGTTCAGCTCAATTTACGGAGAGAAGGACAAATTAATTCTTTGCGATTTTAGAACGATTGAAGTTATTGACAAAGTCCAGTTTCCGTCTGATTTCGTTTTCGTAATTGTTAATTCGATGATAAAGCACAATCTTGTTGAATCTGACTACAATCTGCGCAGGGAGAGCTGCGAAAAAGCAGTTGTCTCGATACAGAAAAAATTCCCACAAATAAAAGCTCTTAGAGATGTAACTCCCTCAATGCTTGTCGAGTGCAAGGGCATTGTTGATTTTACTGATTACATGAGAGCCGCCCATGTTGTTTCAGAAGGCGACCTGGTAATGAAAGGAATTGACGCTTTGAGGAAAGGAAATATCGAACTTTTCGGCTCTTACCTTTATGCTTCTCATGCAAGCTCAAAAGCTAATTTTGAAAATAGCTGTCCTGAGCTTGACTATCTTGTCGAAGTTTCAAAGACTATCCCGGGATGTCTCGGAGCCAGATTAAGCGGCGGCGGTTTCGGAGGTATATCAATTCATCTTGTCAAAAAAGAGATGGCTGATGACTATAGAAAACGCATTGCTGCTGCTTATAAAGTTCAAATAGGCAAAGACCCTCAAACCTTTGTCTGCGGAGTCGGAAGCGGCGCCGGTCTGTATTAATCTTACAATGTTTCAGCGAAGAGGCAGGATGAGAAGTGATTCTCGCCTGCTTGTTTTAGTTCTACATCGGTTTTGAAGCAAATATCTTTTGCCATGAAGCAACGCGGAGCGAATGGACAGCCGATAATCTCCATAGAAGTGTCGGGAGGAATTCCCGGAATAGAGTAGAGGGTTTCCTTTGTTTCAGTAATGCTCGGCAGGGATTTTTTAAGCGAAATAGTGTAGGGGTGTTTTGCATTGTAGAAGATGTCTTTGACGCTCGCTTTTTCAACAATAGTTCCGGCATACATAATGCAGACATTGTCGCACATCTCGGCTACGATTCCAAGGTCATGAGTGATAAATGCTATACTCATGGAGTGTTCCGCTTTAAGTTTTCTGATAAGATTGAGAATCTGCGCCTGAACTGTTACATCGAGGGCTGTGGTGGGTTCGTCTGCTATTAGCAACTTAGGCTTAGTTATTAAAGCCATAGAGATCATTATTCTCTGGCGCATCCCGCCTGAAAACTCGTGAGGGTATTGATTGAAGCGCTTTTGGGGTTCGCGAATACCAACTTCATTAAGGATTTTTATTGTTTCTTCCTTTGCTGTTTTCCTAGAAACTTTTGAGTGAACCATCTTAGCTTCAATAATCTGGTCTCCGACTCTCAAGTAAGGGTTGAGTGAAGTCATAGGATCTTGAAAGATGATTGAAATATCATTGCCTCTGGTTTTAAGAAGCTCTTTTTCCGGCAAGGCTAAAAGATTTTTGCCGTTAAAGATGGCTTCTCCAGAGCAGATTGTATTTTTACTCTTTGGAATAAGCCCCAGGATTGAATAAAATGCTACGGACTTTCCAGCGCCAGATTCGCCTACTATGCCTAGAGTTTCGCCTTTGGCAATATCCAGCGACACCCCATTCAAGGCATGAAATATCTTTTTATGGGACTTGAAGCTTAATGTTAGATTTTTTATAGAAAGAAGAGCGTTCATAATGTGATAAGTATAACAAAAAAAGGGACGGAATTCGAATTCCGTCCCCTTTAAACTTAATAGAAATTACTTTATTTCAGCAAGAGCGGCCTTACGGCTGAGTTTTATTTTGCCTCTGACATCAAAGCCGATAACTTTTACTGTCATTTTGTCGCCCATTTTGCAGACTTCTTCAGGATCATTAACTCTGTAGTCGGCAAGTTCAGATATATGAACTAACCCTTCCAAACCGGGAAGGAATTCTACGAATACGCCAAATTCTTTAATCCCTCTGACTGTACCGCGATAGATTTTGCCTATTTCTACTTCTGCCGTGTAGCCAGTTACTTCTTCTAATGCGGCTTCCATAGCATCCTTGTTTGTGGCAAAAATAGTTACTGTACCGTCATCCTTGACATCAATTTGGGCTCCGGTAGCTTCGCAGATACCTTTAATTATTTTGCCTCCGGGACCGATAAGCGCTCCGATTTTTTCAACACTGATCTTTAGAACATGAATTCTTGGAGCAAAAGCGCTCATATCAGTTCTTGGCGTAGCTATGCAGTTTTCAAGAACATCAAGGATTTTCTCTCTGTTAGTTTTATTTTTGTACATGGCTTCAAGAATATGATCAATAGATATTCCTGCAATTTTGAGGTCAAGTTGAAAGCCTGTAATACCTTTCCTTGTTCCAGCAACCTTAAAGTCCATATCGCCGTAATGGTCTTCAGAACCGATAATATCTGCAAGAAGGACGCACTTGTCGCCTTCCATAACTAAACCGCATGAAATACCTGCTACATGTCCCTTAATCGGAACTCCTGCATCCATAAGCGCCAATGAACCGCCACAGATACTTGCCATTGAGGTTGAACCATTGGAAGTCATAATCTCAGATACTAGCCTGACTGTGTAAGGATAGTTTTCAGGCATGACTTTAGCTAAGGAGCGTTCAGCAAGGTTGCCGTGTCCTATTTCTCTTCTGCCAGGGCCTGCTATTCTTCCTACTTCGCCTACGCTGTAGTGAGGGAAATTGTAATGGAGGAAGAAAGTTTTCTTATTAGATCTTGTCGCATAAGCTATTGAATCTGAGTCCTGGGCATCTTTTGGGGAACCAAGTGTAGCTAGAACCAGAGCCTGAGTTTCACCTCTGGCAAAAAGCCCTGTTCCATGAGGTCTTGGGAGTAATCCTGTCTCAGCAGTTAATGCCCTCAAATCATCAACACTTCTTCCGTCAGCTCTTTTATTTTTGTATAAAATTGCATCTCTGACAGTTTTTTGAACAACAGAATCAAAAGCAACTCTGAGTTTGAATTCAAGAATTTTGTCTTCGAATTGGCCAGCGAATTCGACTTTTGCTCTTTCAAATAGTTCAGCAAAAACCTTATTGAGAGCTTCATTTCTATACTCTTTGCCTGGAATAAAACAAGCTTCTTCCAGTTTGTCTGAGGAGAAAGAACTCACCAGTTTTTTAATATCTTCAGGAATAATTGAGAGCTTAGGAGTTGCTTTCTTTTTGCCTGCAATTTTAGCTAATTCAAGTTGTGCGTCAATCTGGATCTTGACTTGTTCGTTAGCAAACTCAAAGGCTTTTCTAAATGTTTCTTCATCTAATTCTTTTGAATCACCTTCAAGCATTATCACTTTGTCTGCAAGTCCTGCATAGACTAGTTCAAGAGAACTTTTCTTCATCTCTTCAATTGTTGGGTTTGCGATGAATTTGCCGTCAACAAGTCCGACTCTCAATGCTCCGATAGGGCCTTGAAAAGGGAGATCTGAAACTGTTAATGCTATAGAAGCTGATAGTATGGTTAATACATCAGGCTCATTAATAAAGTCTGCGCTAAGAAGAGTTGATTGAACCTGAACTTCGTCAAAGAAACCTTCAGGAAATAGCGGACGCAGTGGTCTGTCAGCCATTCTGCAGATTAAGATTTCTCTATCGCTTGGTCTATTTTCTCTTTTAATATAGCCGCCAGGGAAAATTCCTGAAGCGCTGTATTTTTCTCTGTAGTCCACCTGAAGCGGAAGGAAATCAGCGTTTTCTTTTGCCTTACCTGAACAAACTGCAGAGAAGACTATTGTGTCACCTTGTCTTACTGTGCAGGAACCGTTTGCTAATTTAGCCAATTTGCCGGTAGCGATAGTTATTTCTTTATCGCCTGCCATTTTGAATGTGATACTTTTTTCTGTCATGTTATACCTCTTTATTGTTTTTTGATGAATTATCAAATCTAAAGAGGAAGAAGTTGTAAGTCAGAAGATATATAAAAATTGCGAGATGCTTTGGCTCTTACAAGTTTGTAAGTGGAATCGCGACATCAATCCCCGAAAACTATTCCGGATGCTGATGTCGCAGGGTTCCACAAAAACTTCAGCTTATAAACTCACTCCCTCTTAAAAATATTCAGGGTAGGCTTTTTCAAACCTACCCTGATAATAGTCAAATGCTACTGATGACGAATCTTAAGACTCTCTATCAGCTTTCCACAAGCTTCAGGATCTTGACCCTTGTAATAATTGAGAAGTTTTCTTCTCTTATTAACTTTTGCTATCAATCCTCTTGTTGTGCTATTGTCTTTTTTGTGCACTTTGAGATGTTCTGTAAGATACTTGATGTCAGCGCTAAGTGAAGCTACTTGAACAGGTGTTGAACCTGTATCATTTTTAGATGTAGCAAACTTCTTGATAGATGTGCTTTTGCTCTCTGATTTCATTAATCCTCTTTCCTTATTTTTTTGATATATCAGAATGTGATAAAATTTTTAGCCGGAATTGAAGTTTAGAATTTATAAGAGTTTATAAAAAATACAAGCATATGTGAATCAAAATATTTTGAACTTTGGCGTTATACTGCTA
>JBAXXY010000182.1:0-5186 GCA_037127655.1 Lentisphaerota bacterium | reverse complement strand
AGTAGGTGCCCGGTTGCACTGGGGGCAGTATAACACTATCAGCGGCGCGCAATATCCTATGCCTGCTAGTTACTCTCATTTTGAAACCTGGAAAAAAGTATACCGGCAGCTTAATTCAAAAGGAACATTCAATAATAGTTTTACTGTTTCTGATATGTTCATTAGGAAATGCTAATAACATATTAGTCTGCGCTGCTGAAAATTTTTATGGAAATGTATCTGAAATGATCGGCGGTAAATTCGTAAAGGTAACAAGCATTATATCAAACCCGAACGCAGACCCTCATCTCTTCAGCACATCTCCTAATACAGCTATAACAATATCCAAGGCTCAGGTAATTATTTACAACGGTGCTGACTATGACCCATGGATGATTCAATTTCTATCTTCGAGACAGATGGATGATAAACTTGCAATCATCAATGTGACTGAACTTGTAGGCATGAAAAAAGGTAGCAATCCCCATATTTGGTATAAACCTGATACTTTTCCAAAACTTGCATCACTACTTGCCAAGAAATTTTCAGAGATTGATCCAGAAAATAGAACTTACTTTCAAGAGAATCTAGATTCTTTTAATGAAAAGTACAAAAAAGTTTACGCCCTTATAGGCTCTATAAAATCTAATTTTTCAGGTACAAATGTAATTGCCACAGAGCCAATATTCGGATATATGTCTGATGCTTTGGAATTCAATATGAGAGGAAAGAAGTTCCAGCAGATTATAATGAATGGAAGCGAACCTTCTCCAAATATTACTGCTGATTTTATTGATGAGCTAAAAAGCCGCACAATTAAAATACTTTATTATAACAATCAAGCTACCAATCCTACTACTGAGAACATTCTAAACATGGCTAGGCAGGACAATATCAAAATAATCGGCGTCTCAGAAACAATGTCTGGCCATCAAAATGTTATCCAGTGGCTAACTAAAACTCTTGAGGACACGCAGCAAGCATTAATCATAAAAAGTCATTAAAATCTATGTCAGACAAAAATATTGTTGAATGCAAAAAACTCTGTATAGGCTACGAACACAAAAGCCTCACTGAGCCTTTTGATATAGAACTCAAAGAAAATCACTGGTACGGAATTATTGGGGCTAATGGAACTGGAAAAACTACTTTTTTCAAAACACTTCTTGGCATCATTAAGCCAATATCAGGCGAGATCAGGATACTGGACTCTTCCATTGGCAAACACAATATTTTCATAAGCTACATTCCACAGGAACGCGAACTCAATACCAATGATATTACAAGCGCATATACTTTAATTTTAAGTTCATATAAAGCTTTCAAATGGGGAATTCCCTTTTACAATAAATCTCTGACAAAAAGGGTTGATGAGATTTTGGAAATCATAGGAGCGTCTGCTTTCGCTCATAAACCATTTAACAATCTCTCAGGCGGACAGAAAAAAAGAATTTATCTGGCCCAGTCTTTGATCAACGATTCAAAACTGGTACTAATGGATGAACCGCTTGCAGACCTCGATCCTGACTCCAGACAAAGTTTCCTCCAATCGCTCCGAAGCATACATAAAGAAACGACTTTGAGTTTAATGATGATATCTCACGATATGCATGAAATAGCTCAGTATCTTGATGCTTTTATACATTTTAAGGATAACAAGGTTCATCTGTGCAGAGAAGAACCCTGCATAAAGGAGTCGGCATATGTTGGAGTATAATTTCATGCAGAATGCTTTTATTGGTGGGACAATAATTGCAGTGATATGTGGAATTATAAGCTATTTTGTAATAATCAGACGAACGGCTTTTGCTGCGCATGCACTTGGGCACATCAGCCTGACCGGGGCTGCAGGCGCAGTGTTAATTGGTTTTTCTCCGATGGCAGGTCTTTTGACAGTTAATATTATTTCGGCTATTATAATGGGTTTTATCGGGGACAGAATCAGAAAGAATGATCTTGCTATTGGAATTGTATTAACCTTCTTTCTAGGGCTCGGTGCTTATTTTCTCTATTTGTACCAAACTGGTTATTCAGGCGGCGTAATGGCCATAATGTTTGGAGATATTCTCTCCGTATCAACTAATCAAATTTACATTCTTCTATTTCTAAGCGCTATTATTCTCATAACTTTGCTGACAATAAGCAAACCTTTGCTATTTTCATCTTTTGACCCCACTCTTGCTATGGCAAAACGCATACCTATAAGATTTCTTTCTATCGTATTCTTTATACTTTTGGCCATAACAGTGAGTATGGCCTGCCAAGTAGTAGGAGCCTTGCTGATTTTTGCCTTGTTAGTCGGCCCCGGGGCAATTGCTTCTCAATTATGCGACGGATTTTATAGTTCCATTTCACTTAGCATAGCTGTTTCTGTTATCACAGTATGGCTTTCTCTGACAATATCATTTTATCTTAACCTGCCGACCAGTTTCTGTATAACGATGATTATATGCATTCTCTACTCTCTAAGTGTAATCAAAAATAAATTAAGCTCAAATGCACGATAAATCACAAAAAATAATTCAGCATTGCAACTGTAATAATATTAAAGTAACTGAACTTAGAGAACAGGTTATAAGCATTCTTTCTGAAAAAGGCGTTCCCTGCGGAGCTTACGACATACTAAGCGCCCTGAAATTAAAACGACAAAATGCCGAACCAATGACTGTATATAGAACGCTTAAGTTTCTAGTTTCAAATAACTTAGTTCATAGATTGGAGGCCCATAAGAAGTATGCCTTATGTTGCCACCCTAACCAGGAAGCCTGCCAGATTTTCATATGCAAAGGGTGCAGTAAAAAATACGAGTTCCACAATCTTGAAGTTAATGCTCTTCTAAAAAGCATTCTGATTAATTCAAGCTTTGAACTATCCAGTAAGAACATTGAATTTTATGGTTATTGCAAAGAGTGCAAATAATCAGGGTCTTTTCGTTTATACTATAAAGCAAGCGTTAACTAATACATAACAAATGGATTAATTATGAAAACTAAAGAAGAAATCACTAAAAACTGGCTTCCTAGATATACCGGAACACCTCTTGAAGAGTTTGGAGAATATATACTTCTGACAAACTTCTCAAAGTATGTCAAAAATTTTGCTGAGAAGTTCAATGTTGAAATACGCGGCGCAGAAAGTGCGATGCAAACAGCTACGGCAAACAATATCACCATTATTAACTTTGGCATGGGCAGCGCTATGGCCGCTACGATAATGGATCTGCTATCGGCAATTAAACCCAAAGCTGCGCTATTTTTGGGCAAATGCGGAAGTTTGAAAGAAAAAATAAAGGTGGGAGACATTATTCTGCCTATAGCCGCAATCAGAGGTGAAGGAACAAGCAATGACTATCTGCCTCCTGAAGTACCGGCGCTTCCTTCATTCAGGCTCCAACAGGCTGTTTCTGCTATGATAAAGAAACACGATTTGGATTATTGGACAGGAACAATTTATACTACTAATAGAAGGGTCTGGGAACATGATGATAAATTTAAAGAATATTTAACAACCATTAGGGCTTCAGGAATAGACATGGAGACGGCAACTATATTTCTCGTCGGGTTTATAAACTCTATTCCTCATGGCGCCTTGCTTCTTGTGTCAGACCGTCCAATGACTCCCGAAGGCGTAAAGACGGAAACAAGCGACAAAAATGTTACTAAATATTTTGTGGACAAACATCTTGAAATAGGCATTGACTCGCTGATGGAACTTATTCAATCAGGAGAATCGGTTAAACACCTAAGGTTTTCATAGTTAATTAACTTTAATATCTAGGCGTTTATTCTTTAGGTATTTTCTTTTTCTTATTAGAGTCATAGCGCATTTTAAGGCATTCAACTATAAGGGCAAATCCCATCGGAAGATATATGTATTGCCTTGGCATTGACTTATGAATCCCTTCCATAAAAATAGTTACTCCGATAGTAACTAGAAAAGCCAGAGCAAGGATTTTTATTGATGTGTGGCGAATTATAAATTCCCCAATCGGACCTGCAAACCATAAGATTGCTACAAATGAAAGAATAACGGCCCCGACAATTACCCATGTCTGGTTAGTCAAACCTATTGCAGTAATGACAGAATCAACAGAGAATACTATATCAAGCATAACTATCTGAGAGATAACAGATGCAAAGCGAGTCGAAACCTTCAAAGAGTTCTCATCATACCCTTCTTCTTTGAGTTCGACAGTTGAGTGAATCTCAGCGACGGCTTTCCAAAGGAGGAACAGTCCGCCTGCAATCAATATAATATCTCTTATGGACAGTCCATAGACGATAGGGTGCCTGAAGTCGGCAAGCTTAACTAACACTAATATGAATATTATTCTCGCAACCAAAGCGAAAACCAAACCAAAAAATCTTGCCTTTTTCCTCTGTTCAGGCGGAAGTTTAGCAACAAAAATGGAGATTACTAGGATATTATCAATTCCAAGAACTATCTCTAAACCAAAAAGCAAAAAAAGTAAACCTATTGAATCAAGCATTGGACAAAACCCTCAATTGTGTTTTATTTATATTTAAGTAATAATATTATAACATAGATGAGATTTAAAAAGAATTCTTGCAAGCCAGAGCAGTTTTATGGAATACATAGTTAAAGTAAACGACAAAGAATACGGGCCGATCGATGACGACATTCTGATCAGATGGGTTGAGGATGGCCGTGTACTTGGCGACTCGCAAGTCAGAAATGCAAAGCTTAACATCTGGAAGAGAGCTGATAGCCTTGCATTTCTTAAAGAAGCTTTTGCGACACAACAGTCAAGATTCAAAAAAGTCACAAACATTTCAGAAAATCCTGTTTCTCATTCAAACCCCACAAGAATATTGAAAGTATTACCTTCTGAAGATACAAAAATAGAATCCACTGAATTCAAGAATAGTTTTCTTCCAGATAGAGCAGGAATTTTTTTAAGATTGAAAGCAGGAATAATTGACCTTGTTTTCGTCTTTGTTCTGCTTTGTTTTTCATTAATGATTACATCGTATCTTATTGATTTACTCCAAATCAGAAACGCTGCAACAATTTTTCTATTTGCGCTTTCTCTGCACTTTTTCTTTGTTTTAATATATTTCGGGGCAACTTTGGGTGTATTCGCACAGACAATTGGTATGTGGTACTATGGGCTGCTACTTGTAAGATACGGGGAAGAATCAAGGGAAGTTTTTCTTTTAAGAGCATATTGCTACACATTTTTCATG
>JBAXXY010000181.1:0-5242 GCA_037127655.1 Lentisphaerota bacterium | reverse complement strand
GTACATACATACATGTTTCAAAGTAAATCTTAAATCCTGCGATATTTAGAAGTAATGTTTCCTGCCCGGAAAGTTTTACTCCATAGTCAGGAGCTATAAGAACTATAAAAATGGCATTAATTAGATTAAATATTATTACTGCAATGAAAAGGTTTCTGGCGATATTAAAAGGTATTTGTGCGTAACTTAGCATCAGGAGTCCCACTGCTAGCAAGAGCAAACCCATTCTTAAATCAAGGAATGCAAAAACAGTTATAGACCAGAGGATGAAAATAAGAAGTTTTACAGATGGATTGAGTTTGTGAAAGAAAGAATTTCCATTGACATAAAGAGAGCCGAATTTACTCATAACGAAGCTCCTTTTGATGCAATAAACCTGGAAATAAGCGTTTCTCTGTCTATGCCGGCGGCATCTGCAAGATTTGTGAGCGACAATTCTTTCAAATTTGCCCTTCTTAGAATATTGCTCATGGTAAAAATAGCACACGGCTTATCATCAGCAATCTTTTCTCCATCGGCGATGACGATGCTTCGAGTAGAGTATTCCACTGCAAGATAAAGGTCATGCGTAATTAGAATTACTGCTATGCCTTGAGCTGAGAGTGATTTAACAAACTTCATAAAGAGTTTGTATGACATAAGATCCTGACCTGCTGTAGGTTCATCCATTATTATTACTTTAGGTTTTAATGTCAGGATAGATCCTATAGTAACTCTTTTCTTTTGACCGTAACTCAAAGCTGATACCGGCCAGTTCCTATAGGGCCAGAGTTCGCAGATTTTGAGCGCGGCTTCAACTTCTTTAGTGATTGTATCTTTTGGATGTCCAAGACTTTTGAGTCCCAGTTCCAGTTCATCGAGAATCATCCCTTTTACAATCATGGAGTTTGGATTTTGCATTATCAAGCCAATTTCCTGACCGCGTTTTTTTAAACTCCAATGTGTAATTTCTTCGGTTCCCAGAAATATCTTGCCGGAATCGGGTTTAAGAATACCATTTATGAGAAAAGATAGCGTTGATTTCCCTGTCCCGTTATTGCCAAGCACCGTAACAATTTCACCTTTTTTTATCTCGAAAGAGATGTTTTTTAGAACAGGTTTATTCTTATCATAAGAGAATGAAACATTATCTATTTTGAGTGCTATTTCTGATTCATGTTTCTTGATTTGGTTAGCATTAAACTGCGAGGAAGAAATATATGAGGTGATTTTATTTTTAATATTGTCATTGATGGAACTGACAGCGCTTGAGAGGTCTGAGATTTTCTCCTTCCCAATATCAATTCCAGCATAACGCATTACATCTATATACAGAGGTTCTCTTATTCCGAGTTTTTCAAATATTCCAGAGGACAAAACTTCAGATGGAGTTCCGATCTTAACTATCTGTCCATTATCTACAACTACGACTTTATCAATGCCGCACTCAAGCATCTCTTCGATTCTGTGTTCCACTACGACAATCGTCTTGCCACTAGCTTTGTTAATTTCTTTAATGAGTTGAACTACATTTTTCCCAGAGGCAGGGTCAAGATTTGCAAGCGGTTCATCAAAAACCAGTATTTCGGGTGATGAAGTCAATATTCCTGCCAGGGAAACTCGTTGTTTCTGTCCGCCTGAAAGTTCGTATGGATTTCTTTCGAGAAACTTTTCCATGCCGACTAAACTTAGGCAATCCACAACTTTTTGCTTCATCTTGTCAAGTGGAACGGCATCATTTTCCATCGAAAATGCGGTATCTTCTCCGACAGACATTCCTATAAATTGAGAGTCCTGATCCTGTAGAATAGTCCCGACTTTCTTGCTGATTTCAAAAATGCTTGTTTTATGAGGTTCAAGTTCTGAGATGGTTAAATCCCCTTCTATATCTCCGGTATTTGCAAAAGGGATAATTCCATTCAGACAATGCAATATCGTTGATTTCCCAGAGCCGCTTCTACCAGTAATTAAGACTTTTTCACCCTCGAAAATTTCAAGATTTATTGACTTAAGTGTGTATTCCTGAAGGGACTGGTATTTGAAACTAAAGTTTTCGAATTTAATAATAGGCTGTTTCATTTAAGGCTCTATTTTTAAATTGGATTTTTTCTTGTTTGCTCTGGCAAAACTTAAGACTACCGGCATGGCAAGAAAGAGAAAGACAATTGAGTTTGTAACAAATATAATCACAACCTGATAGAATATTTTTATGGGTGGTTCTCCCATTAGTATTATGTCTGTGGCTCCTGAAAAGAGGTAACCAAGGAGAAAACCTATCACGCCAAGGAAACAAAGCACTACAGTGTGCAGTTTAGAGCATAGACCTAGCCTGAGATTGAAGTTTCCGAAGAGATAAATCGCTCCGCAGAATAAACCAAATATCCCGGATGATAGCTCCCAATTCCACCAGATCCCCCAGCCTGCGAGCATGTCTGTAAGCATGTGACCCAGAAATCCTGAGAGAAAACCAACGAGCGGGCCGAAATAAACTGCAAAAATAGTAAGAACGATGATTGATGGACGAATCTGTACATTCGGCCCGAATGGGATGCCGACAAGTCCAGTAATCCCATACAAAGCAGCACCGATGCTTATCGTAACAATTGTCCTTGTTTTAAAGTCAAAAATTCTCTGAAGCATTTCATCACTTGATTTAAGATTGGTAAAACTTAATAAGCAAAATTATAGGGCAGGGAGAGTGATTTTAGGTATCGCAAGATAAAAAATTAGCAAAAGAGATGCAATTTGGGTGTAAATAAAAAAATGATGCCAAGAAGATTAATGTGAGAATATGATATTTTGCTTGAGTTTATGTTATAATTACTTTAGTGATGAAATTTCGATTATAAAATGGAGTACTCCTATGATAAACGCAGTGGTGTCAGGCTTATATTCTGAAGATATTATACCATTTGTTAAAAATTGCGGTATCAGAATTGTTGACAGCAAAACACCTGATGTAGTCATAACATACGGTGGCGATGGTACTCTTCTTGCGGCTGAAAGAGAGTTTCCCGGAATACCCAAGTTCCCAATCAGGGACACGAGAACTGCGCATTTATGCTGCATTCATAGTGTTGAAGATTTAATAAAGAGTTATGTCGGGAATAAACTCGAAAAATCAGAAATGATAAAGATTTCTGCAAAATACAGAGGCAAAGAACTTATAGCCCTTAATGATATCTTTGTTCACAATTGTCAGAGAGTTACTGCCATAAGATACTCAATATCAATTGATGATGAGGTTTATATAAAAGAGGCGGCAAGCGATTCTTTTGGAATAGCTACGCCACATGGAAGTACTGCTTACTTTAAAAGCATCACCGGGACAGTCTTTAGAGTAGGAATAGGTTTGGCTTTTAGTAATTCAAGAGAGCACGAAGATCATGTAGTTATCCCTGAAACAAGCACAATAAATGTAAAAATTCTGAGGGGGCCTGCTATGATGGTTGCAGATAATTCTCCTGAAATAGTAGATTTGGATACTGGCGATTTTATGTCCATATCTAAATCTGAGAATACAACTATGGCTTATGGGCTTAAAGAATTTATGTGTTTAGACTGCCGTAAACTCCGCCATAAGAGAGTCTAGAAGATTCATGCAGGACTATCAGAGCGCTATTCAAAAATTATGCAGTCTTGAGTTTTTCGGAATAAAACTCGGGTTACAGAATCTAGCCGAATTGCTCTCTTTGCTTGGAAACCCTCAAAATAGCTTAAAGTTTATTCATGTTGCCGGGACAAATGGAAAAGGCTCAGTATGTGCAATTTTATCTAAGACTCTAGAGAAGTCAGGATTCAATGTAGGTTTTTTCAGTTCCCCCCACCTTGTTACTATAAGAGAGAGGTTCAGGTTTAATAGCAAGGGAATATCAGAAAGCGAACTTGCAGCGATAATAAATGAACTTTGGCCGCTGATAGATGAACTCTATAAGAAAGACATAAAAATTACTTTTTTTGAAGCTACTGTGGCGATTGCATTAATTTATTTCAAAAGAAGGGAATGTGATTTTGTAGTTTGGGAAACTGGTATGGGAGGCCGTTTGGATGGGACTAATATAGTAAATCCGATTGTGACAGCAATTACGACTATAAATTACGACCATCAACAATATCTGGGGAATACTCTGGAAGATATTGCTTTTGAGAAAGCAGGGATTATAAAAATGGGAATCCCCCTTTTCGTAGGAAAGATACTTAAAAATCCTCTCAATGTGATCAAGAAAAGAGCGGCGGAATTAAACTCAAAGGTATTTTGCTTTGATGAGAATTTGCTTTCGTTCCGAGAGCCTGGCAACAGAGGTATGAACAATTGGAGATTTTCGGTAAATAATGAGCACAATCCTAAAGTGTATGAACTTTCTTTGCCGGGGGAATTTCAGGAAAGGAATATGATTCTGGCTTATTCCATCCTAAAATATCTCTCAATGCAATGCAGTTTTGATTTAACTCTAGCTCTATTAGTGTTGAAAGAAATAAAATGGCACGCAAGGTGTCAGACCTTACCTGATGGGAAAATTCTCGATGGTGCACACAATCAGGAAGGGGTCAATGCACTGGTATCGTCCATTAAGGAGTCCTTTTCAGATTCTAAATTTACTGTTATTTTTGGTTGTCTCGCAGAGAGAAATCCAAAGGAGATTATATTAAAGTTATCAGAAGTAGCAGAAAGATTTATTTTTACTCCTATAAAAACCAGCCGAAAGAGTTATGAACCATTGAAGATTGTCGAGCTAATGAGAAGTGATAAGGCTTTTACTACTGAGGCTTTTGTAGTAAATTCATCCAAAGAGGCCTTGGCGATGGCAGGAAATTCAAAAACTCTTATAGCAGGTTCTTTATATATGGCTGGAGAAATTCTAAGTCAATATTATACTGAAGATGACATTACTATTATTTAGATAAGGATAATTTTTGATTATGAAGAAAATTCTATTGATGCTTACTTTGTTTTTTTTCAGCCTTTGCTTATTAAATGCGAACGATCCACAAGCTCCTAGTAATAACCAACCAGAAAAGAATCAACAACTTGCTGCGGATGAAGCATTCAAACTAAAAATTAACGGTTTGATTAACCAGAGAAGGCTACTTTCTATGAATATTTATCAGCAGAGGGTGGAATTAATAAATACAGATTCTAACTTGAGGATAATGCATCAGGCTATTATTGACCTCCATGAAAAAATGGCCAAACAGCTCAATGATAATCCCAAAATTGTCTCTTTGATAGATAAAGGCAAAGATATTGATAAAGCAATTGCTC
>JBAXXY010000180.1:0-5248 GCA_037127655.1 Lentisphaerota bacterium | reverse complement strand
CTTGATACCATCGGGTAATTATTCTTCTCAATATCGAAACGCTTCCTGAGGGATTCATTATCCATTTTATCGCCGCTTACATACACAAGGCAGCAATGTTGATAGCAAGCCCTCACTTTATCCTGTTTATCCATATCTTTGAATTTCTTATGAGCGTACATGATCACTTTAAGGAATTTATCTCCTTCAATAAAATTTGGCGCAGGAAGCCAATATGATTCAATTTGAAATACAACCTTATCAATGCCGCTGCCTCTTTCTTCGCATATTCTTGCGCGGCGCATAAGAGAAGCTAAAGACTCATTTCTGGATTGCGGCGGATGGTCTATGAATCTCAATGTATTGATTAAGGGTTTTCCAGGATTAGTTATTTCAATTCTGTCGTTGAATATTTCTACTGTAGGGCTTGTGCCTATTTCATAATAATCCTGATGAATCAAAGCATTGGCGATTAACTCGCGAATAGCTAATTCGGGATACATTTTTACTTCTTTTCGAAGGGCTTTTACAATCTCTTCATTTACTGGGAGTTTATCGTTTATGTAGTTGATAAGTTCTTCAAATCCGGCTGCGTACCCTTTCTCAAAGACTTTTTCTTTATTTGTCTTTAAACGGTTATTGCTCTCATACTGTATAATCCTGACGGCCTTCCTGGACAGCTTCTCGAAAGAATTCAGGTTTTTAGCAAAAAGTATTGCTCCTAGATTGGTTATTGAGAATGCATTACCGTCTTTAACAATAAGCTTCTCCTGAATGAATTTATCAAGAATAGCATCTTTGTTTGTCGGGAGATTTTCCTGCATTAGATAGAAGTATGCCGGATAATCCAGCAGTTTAAGAACTGTATCTGAATCGACTGATTTCAGGGCTATTTCCTTTTCAAACTTAAAGCTTATCGCCTGTTTGCGCATGATTTCCAGCTCATCTAAGCTTAATGGGACGAGTGACTCATGATCTCTTCCGTAATAGTGCCCCTTCCATGAAGTAGGAATACCTAGAGAAGCTGCTGGTATCTGAAAGAGTATTACCCTTCCTTCAGGATATATCAATTCATATATTTCTCTGAAGGTCAGGCGGTTATTTGTATGGTCTGCTATTTCTTTCTTCAGACTGTCCAGATCGCCTCGGTTAATTCTGAAGTTTGTCCCTACAATGTCATGCCTATTATCTTCGATTCCGAAAATGAGCCATCCATAGTCCTGCCTCTTTAAATTGGCTTCATTGCTCAATGCTGAAAAATATTTTCCAAGGTCATCGAAATCATAATTGTTTTTAGCTTTCTTAAATTCGAGCCATTCTGTTTCTGTCGGTAACTTCCGAAAATCATCCAGCATATTCTTTAAATCGTTTTCTGTCATATGTCACCTCTTAATTTGTCTTGTCATACTTAGCTATCATGTCCGACGGTACTTGAACCTTGCCTGAAAGTAAATCTTCCATCAGTCCACGCTTCTGGGCTTTGAGTTTTTCTAGAACAGCTTCGTCTTTTTCAATAGTAGTATCAATAGCTAGCAAAACAGCAGCTATTTTATTTTGCTCATTTATTGAAGGCTTTAGTATTTTAATTTTATTTATATCTCTCAAAACAACTCTTTTTAAAGCACTGCCACTTGTTAATGAAATAAGCTGCTTTGCTAAGTGAAAAGATTTTAAGAAGTTAGCAACAAAATGAGAATTAACTTTATCTTGACTCGGTCGAATGATGCAAATAGATGATAGTAAAACTAATTTTACAGAATCTTGCATATAAACAAATACTTGACCAATCGTACCATCTTTGGAGAAAAGAATATCATAGTTTTCTGGTTTGCAATTATTTAAAGTAAGTGATTGATAGTCTTTTTTAGATATAAACTTACAAGTTCTCAAATCAAAATTTCTTACTCTCATATTTTCTACAGTTGCAATAAGAAATTCGGAGTTTTCAACTGGTTTTGGGGAATAGTGAGAACCGTCTGTGACTAGCGTGAAGTATTTTCTATTTCCGAATTCCACCACATCCCATTCTTCTGGAATTCTACCAAGGAAGCTGTCTTTGAAACGGTGAGTCTTCTCGCTTCGCAATTGCCCCTTGTCATCAAGGCCATAGCGAAATAAATCCTGCATCAAACCTTCTTTGACCAGTCGCCGCTTTGCTATAATCTTTTCGGTTGCCTCTATAGCCTCATCAATGTTGGTAAGCACTGAAGCAATAGCTCGTTGTTCAGCGAAAGTCGTTGGAAAAATAAAGGTTAATTTATGAATAGAGGTTTTTGATATTTCTTGAAAAGTTGATCCAGATCCAAGATTTAGAAATTTATTTTTATTTAGCAAAAAATTGAAGTAATGAAAATCTTTATCTTGACCATTTTTGAGCACAAAAGACTTGCAACCTTGATTTGTAGTATATTCTTGTGTTGATATAGCAAAATAGCCAATTGGCGCGCGTGAAGACATGACAACTGAATAAGCTGGTATCATCCTTCTTGATGAATTCTCCAATCCTTTTTTTGTAATCTTTCTCTCTGAGTTATCAATAAATCTTGAGGTTGTCTTACTTAAATCTACAGGTGTGATCCATCTGATATCTCCGTCCCAATATTCTTCAATAGATGATGATGGTGTGGTACCTGATAAGATTTGAGAAAATTCAGAAACTTTATACTCTTTCCATTCACTCATAGCGTAACCTTTTCATGAAGTCATCGAGTTTGTTTACTGCGATATCTCGTCCAGCTATGAGTTCTTTCATAGGAACTTTATATTTGTCCCAAAGCTTCTCGATAAAAGAAGTAGTCTTTTTGACTTCTGCGCTCAGATACCTGTTTAACTCTTCTTGCAGGGCAGTAAAAAGCATTTGTCTTATCAATTTTTCTGATTCAGCCTCAGAAAACTCATCCCGTTTCTTATCAATCTTTGACTGTATAGAGTCTTCAATGATTTTATATTCCTTGCGCAAAGATTTAAGAGTCTTCTCATTTTCATCAATGCGCTTTAGCGCTGCTTCATATTCTGTAGCCTGTTTTCTGGAATGAGCTGTATCTGTATCTTTGAGGTCTTTTATCAAAGTTTTTAATGTGGTTTTGACGGATTTAGCTGTCTTTTCAGCCTCTTCCCCTTCTTCGGCTTCTTCTGGCTCAATGTCTATGTTTTCGATATATTCATTTAGAGCCTGTTCTTTTTCTGCTATAGAGTTTTCCAACCTCTCAAGTTCGTTCACTTCTTTACCCAGAAATGCAGCTTTAATAGCATCATTAGGTATTAGCTGTGATGTCCAGCCCTGCACAGTAAGAGTTTTAAAGACAATTTTGGACTGCGTACGCTCAATTACGGTTACTTTCTTATCGCTCTTCTGATCATATTCAGTATATGAGCGTACAAGGAAGCTGTGTTCCCACCAGTTAACAAATAAGCCTGAAAGCTGAAACTCATCCAGGATTCCGTTATTCTTAAGCGATTTTCTTAATATTGAAGCCGCGCTCCGATGGAATTGAGCCAATGTTTTTTCTTGGACAAGTTTTGAGATTTGTATTTCGTTTGCCTTCCAATACGCGGAAAGTAGTTTGTGTATCTTCTCATGCTTTTTTATTACGCCGGGATGGGAGGAGATAATTTCTTTAAGCTGTTCTTTTTTGGCTATCGAGGAAATAAAGTCATAGTAGCCTTTGTTTTTCTCAGAAAAGAAATGATCAGACTTTAAGCAATAGCGAGCAAATAATTCTTTGTTATCTTCAACTTCTTTTTTGGGTACTCCTCCTATTAGGTGCGCTTTTACATCTTCGGGTTCCGGTTCAGGAGTATTATCCACATATCTGCGGATATTGAGATTGTAATCTTCTTTCTCAATCTCGTCTGTTGTTACCAAACGGGAATATTTTGGAGCCTCTATCTTGTTATCAAATACATAGACTATTTTTTCGAGATCTTCAGGTCTGAGATATTTCTGGGCTCTTGCTTCACCGTACTCGGCATCAGCATTGATAAATAGTATCCGTCCCTTTTGAGGAAGCGCCTTATTCTTATTGACTACAAGCACACATGCTGGTATTCCTGTACCGTAGAAAAGTCCTTGCGGCAATCCTATGATAGCTTCAATTATATTGTCTTCTATCATTCCCCTTCGGATTTCTTTCTCCTGTCCACCTCTGAATAGAACACCGTGAGGCATTATAGTAGCCATCTTGCCATTAGCTTTCAGGCTTGCTATCATGTGCTGTACAAACATCAAATCAGCTTTCTTTCCTGTCTCTGGACAGAATCCGTATTTAAAGCGATTAGGGAATTCCATTTTCTTACGGCTGTAATTTTGAGAAAATGGAGGATTAGCTATTACACGGTCAAATTGTTTAATAGAATTATTTTCCAGAAACTGAGGAGTTTCAAGAGTGTCCTGTGGTTCTCCCAGGTTGGCATCTGGTGTATTGTGAAGAATCATGTTCATTTTACAGATAGCCCAAACAGTAGGAGCGTTTTCCTGTCCGTAGAGAGCTAAATTCTCAGCATTTTGCCCTTGTTCTTCTACATACTGCTTTGATTGGATTAGCATGCCGCCAGAACCGCAAGTCGGGTCATATACAGTCATTTTTTCCTGTGGCTTAATAATGCGCACCAATAATTTCACCACTTGAGACGGAGTATAAAACTCCCCGGCTTTTTTGCCTGCGCTGTCAGCAAAATCTTTTATAAGATACTCATATGCTGAACCCAATAAGTCGGGAAATACGAAGTCATCGTTTGTAAGGCGATATGTGTTAAAGTGAGCTATAAGGTCAATCAGTTTGTTGTCAGGAATTTTTCGTGAATTCCCTTTTTTGACATTAAAATTAATGTCTTTGAGAACTCCCACAAGTTCGGGGTTAGCATTCTCGAGCGCAGTTAGGGCTATATTGAGCTGATTGCCTACATCTTCTTTTAAATCAAGAAGCGATACCCAACGGGATTCTTTAGGAACATAAAAACTGCCGCCATATTGCCCCGGGTCTTCGCAAAGTTCAAGAATATCTTTTGCTTTGAATTTCTGCTTGGTCCATTTTTGTCTGATGCTATTCTGTTCTACATCAAACTGATCTGAGAGTCTTTTCAGAAATAGCATTCCGAATATGTATTCTTTAAACTCAGAAGCATCCATTTTTCCGCGCAATATATCTGCGGCTTTTAACAGATGGTTTTCGAGCTGCGATAGGGTGATTTTAGACATTTTGTTCCTCTGTATTACAAAGTCTCGACCATAGAGCCGGACATTAATTTATTGACATTCATTATATCATAC
>JBAXXY010000179.1:0-5251 GCA_037127655.1 Lentisphaerota bacterium | reverse complement strand
ATATTCAGAGGTTCTGAAAAATCTTGAAACCTATAGCAAAGAACAATCCATGGTTTCTTTAAAATCCGTTGAAATGCTCCAAGGGTATTTCATCAGGTTTGATGCAAATATCGATAACTTTGTAGAGAAAGTCTATCACATCAAAGAGTACTTGGTGGATTATTCAAAAAAGGATAAAGAGAGTAATAAATACTATTCTTTAGCTTTCCTATTTACGGGTATAACTATTGGCATGATATGCGGATATCCGATGAGCATTTACGCCCAGACTAGCTGGGGACTAATAAGCATAATATACTTATCGATATTTATATCCCTCGGTGCCATGCTTGGCTTTCTTCTAGGTCTTTTTGTCTATTCTAAGAGCTAAAATTGAGGTGATAGATGTTTACTCTCCATAAGATACAAAACAATGGAACCAGGCAGGCTCTGAACTATGCCTTGGAAGTATCTCAATCTCAGGATTACTTTTGCGAGAAAGAAAAAGTCGTTGGACAGTGGCAGGGAAAATTAATTGATCATCTTGGTATAGACTCAGTGCAAATAACTAGAGAAGCAATTGAGTATATGAAGCTGTTTAACAACATCAACCCTTCCACCAATCAGAAACTAACTCAGAGAGAAACCGACATAAGGATTTACGATTTTCAATGTTCTGCACCTAAGTCAGTCTCGATCATGGCAACAATAGGCGAAGATGAGAGGATAATTGATGCGCATAATAGAGCGGTAAAGAATACTCTCTCGGAAATGGAAAACTACGCCGAACGCCGGGAGCGCTCTGAAAAAAACTACAATACCGAAGCAGTAATAGAAACAAAATCCTTATTGATTGCCAAATTTACTCATCTTAGCAGCAGAGCTCTTGATCCGCAGTTGCACACCCATTGCCAGATATTTAACTGCACATATGATGAAAACAAAAAGGAGTATTATGCTCTTCAGAATGAAAGCATATACAAGAATCTGGAATACTTCGGCAGGTTTTATCAGAACGAACTGTCAAGAGAGCTGCAAAGTATTGGATATAAAACAAGAACTGTAGAGACATCCAAAGGAGAAGTTAAAGGATTTGAGCTTTCTGGAATATCCGATGATATGATAAGAAAGTTCAGTAAACGCAGCATAGCCATTGAACAGGAACTCCAAGCCTATTGCGAAGAAAAAAGCAAAAGCCGATCTGAAGTTACCAAGAAAGAGATTGACATTATAAGCCGAAGGACAAGAAACGCCAAACTTTATAACCTAAGCAATGAACAGTTAAAGACCTTTCAGTCCAAGCAGCTAAATCAGAATGAAATCTCAGAACTAAAAGATGTTCTTAATAAGGCAATAACCGAATTAACCACTTTTAAAGAAAATGATATTCAACAGCAGATATCCAAAGCCTTGAGGCACCTTACTGAAAGGAATTCCGTTTTTACTCAGGAGCAACTGAAAACTGAGGTTTTGAAGAATAGTTGCGGACAAATAAAAACTAATCAGCTGAATGAAAGCATCAAATTAAATCAGGATATTGTCTTCCTGGATAAAGGAAAACTTACTACTAGAGAAGTTTTTCATGAAGAACAAAAAACAATTTCTATAATAAACTCCGGAATAGGAAGCCATAAGGCCTTTAATGAAAGTTATATTCCTTTCTCTGAACCTATTTACATAAGAAATGAGATGGAAAAAGGTTACGATTACAGCGAACAAAGATTAGCCGTCAAAGGCATTCTAAATAATAAAGACACATTTCAGATATTCAGAGGTTTGGCCGGAACTGGCAAAACAACTGCGCTGCTGGAAGTAGAGAAAGGTTTAACTCAGGCAGGACACAATACATTTTACTTTACCCCTTCTGCCGATGCTGTCAATAAATTAAAAGAAGAAGGCTTTGCCAATGCCAAAACTGTTGCAAATCTCCTGGAGAAAATCAAACATAACCAAGCAAATGAATACGCCAATTCTGTAATCGTAATAGATGAAGCTGGGCTTATAAGCTCAAAACAAGGAAAAGCATTAGTCGAATTTGCCGAAAAATCAAAATGCAGAGTGATCCTGAGCGGAGATTCTAAGCAGCACATATCCGTAGAACGAGGAGAATTCCTCAGGATGTTGGAAGATTACAGCAAAATTAATACTACTGAACTCAAAAATATCCGAAGACAAAAAGATGAATACCTAAGAAATGCAATAATTGAGCTTTCAAAGAATAATACCAGGGAAGGTTTAGCCCTGCTAAATTCGCCAGAAAATGGTAAGTCATACATAACAGAAACAGAAGCTTATATTAAGGAAGCGGCTGAACAATACTTTATCTACACAGATCAAGGCAAAGACATAAAAAATACTCTTGCCATAGCCCCTACGAACAAAGAGGTTGATGAACTATCAAAGGAGATCAGAAAAAGAGTTAAAGAAAGAGGGCTATTAACCGCTGATGTTGATTTAAAATGTTTTAAATCCTTTGACTGGACTAATGAACAGAAAAAAGATTTTCGAAAGTACAAAGAAGGGTATGTTGTCTCGTTTAATCAAAATTCAGGAGAGAACAAAAAGAACACATCTTTACAGGTAAGAGAAGTTAAGGATTCGTTCATAATTCTTGAGGATGGATCAAAATTCTTTCCTGAGAAATCTGCTCAGAAAGTAGATGTAGGAAATCTCCATAATATAAAAATTGCGCCCGGCGACCGTATCAGAATTCTATCCAATGATAAGAATATTGGCGTAACTAATGGAGACATACTGACTGTAAAAAGCATTGATGAGTCAGGAAAAATCATAACTGCCAACGGAAAAGTTATAACAAGTGATTTTAAGAGATTCTCTTACGGCTATGTTGATACGAGTCATAAGTCTCAGGGTAAAAGTATTGCTAATGTAGTTATTGCCTGTAGGAAAATGGATTCCAAGGCGGCCTATGTAGCTCCTTCAAGGACAATTGGAAACCTCAAAATATTTACTCCTGACAAGGAGCTTCTCTTTAGGTCAACAGGTATGAATGTTAATGAAATAGCACATGACCTCAAGAATCGGCCAGAATATATAGACGGCAACACTCAAAAGAGCATATTTGGAATAACAGCTTCTTCCTATCAAGGAATTTCTAAGTATCAAAAATGGGCAAGAAAAATTTATAGACTCCAATTCTTACAAAGTATTACGAAAAGTATCAGAAACAGCATTGGAATAAAAAAGAGCCTTGAACAAGAAAAGGCTAAATCAATTTTTATTAGACAAATATCCAATCCTTCCGAATTGTCTAAGCGTCAAAATATGGAAGCAACAAAAGTAAATGAACATAAAACAGCTAAAGAAAAGGGTATAAGTTATGGACTATAATTCTACTTCACTTACAGGTAAATCATTAGAACCTACGCATAAGAAAGGAAAGCATTTCATATCTGGAGAAGGGAACTTCTTTACAATAGTAAACGAAGACTCTGCTCAGAGATCATTCACTAATTCTGGTATTTGTGATGTGAAACTAAATAAGGCTTCTACCGCGATCACTATAAATCATTACTCTACAAAGATTATTCTATCAGGGCTGAATTTGAGCTCTCTATACAATAATCTGCTTTCTTTCAATGTTTCTCACATTTACCTGGGTTTTATAGAAGAAAATGGAAAAGGACAAGTATATACAGTTACAAATGTCATGTATATGGACGAGGTTGAAAACAGTAAAAAGGCTTTTTCCTGGACAGAATAATAATTCCAGAAGGCTCTTTCCTTTAAAGGGCATATTGAGCAATTAAGAAGAAGTTTCCAAGTTTTTGGGGCTAATCGCAAAACATTCTTTGCAGGAGTGGCATTTTAAAAAGACTTTTAAGTGATCAGAGTTTCTATAGAGAATTTTCCAGGTTTCATTGCAGATTGGGCAGGTAACGATTCCTTCCAGTAAATCAATATCAGGCATAGTTATTAAGCCTCCTTTATTTCCGTGTGTGGAATATATCTTACTTTCTAAAAGATAATCGTCGAATTGAATCTGATTGAGTTAGGATATTGTTAGTAAAAAAAATCAGAATTGAATGATATAGACATGGAGTAATTTTATAGGGTGGTTGGCAGTGGCTCTTGTATTCTCCCTATCCCTACAACATATGTCCCTAGACTACTGCCAATCTGTTTATTAAGAAAACTTAAAACTGAAGATTATCTTTTTTTGCTACGCTTGGAGAAGAAAAAGTAACAAATCCTTTTCTATCTGCTAAAACACTCAGCGAATTCAAGACTCAACTTAATAATCTCTAAGCAGTGTTCACCTTCTTAGGAATTAGTAGCTTTTTTGTGATAATTTTTCTGAATTTTGATAAACCAAGACGCTATATGTCCTACTCCTACGCTTAAAATATCCCGAAAATCATTAATTAATGAATCAACACAAGGAGAGGATTATGGCAACTGAATTTGTCCATTTACATGTTCATACAGATTACAGTCTACTTGATAGTACATGCAAGATATCTGGATTAGTAAATCTTGCCAAAGAATACAATATGCCTTCCATGGCAATTACTGATCATGGAGTCATGGGCGGAGTCATAGACTTTTATAATGTTTGCAGTAGAAAGGGAATCAAACCTATAGTCGGATGCGAGATGCATGTATCTCCTACCCATCATAAAGATAGAGACTATAATGTCTCCAATATTAAAGGTTATCATCTTGTTCTTCTAGCCAAAGATTTCGAAGGCTATCAGAACCTCTGCAAACTTAATTCCATTGCCCATCTGGAAGGATGTTATTACAAGCCTAGAGTTGATAAAGAGTTGCTGGGACAGTATTCAAAAGGATTGATTGCTTTGAGTGCGTGCCTTCACGGAGAACTTGCAGTAAAAATCTTGGGAGGAAAAACCAAAGAAGCCAATAAGGCTCTTGCCGATTACATAGACATCTTTGGAAGGGAAAATTTCTACCTTGAACTGATGGATCATGGAATGAAAGAAGAGAAGATTGTTAACAAGGCTTTGATTTCAATGTCCAAAGAGTTTGATGCTTCAGTCGTTGCAACTAATGATGTGCATTATCTGAAAAGAGAGCATAGTAAAACACACGAGATACTTGTTTGTATTCAAAATAACTTATCAGGAAAGAAGAGATTTAAATCTGACAATGATGAATTTTACTTCAAGAGTGGAGACGAGATGCTTGAGGTATTCAAAGAAATTCCGGAAGCTATCAAGAACACTCTTATTGTGGCTGATAAGTGTAATTTAAAAATTCCATTAAATCCTGAAGTCAATCATCATCCAAT
>JBAXXY010000178.1:0-5320 GCA_037127655.1 Lentisphaerota bacterium | reverse complement strand
GTATTAGGATTCCAAGTATTCATAAATCAACCATAAAAAACATAAAGATTACTCTCGAGAGTGTTAATAGTTAGTCTGCTATAATTCTTATAATCAGCCAGCTTGGAACCTCTTTTGGAGGCTTAGGCTTCTGAACTCCTTCTTTCATCTGGTCCATCATCGAAATGATGTCATAAGCCCAGATATTAATTATATTTCTTACATTAGCATAAGCAAAGAATCTATTCGAATCAAAGAAAGCGGTCGGTCCTTTTTCTCTGCTGGCAAATACTGCAAGGATTTCGCCTGTTTGAGCATCAGTAAGCACAATTTCAATAGCCGCGGATCCACCCTCGTCTCCCATTGAACTTTGCAGGGCAAGTTTGATAGGAATAAGAATCCATCCGATTGGAGTAGGATAAAAGAAATTTGCCAATGAGCCAAGTAGAATTTTATTAGCTACTATCTGAGTAAGATAGATGTTCATAATCATAGTTTTATCACCTGGAATTATGGCGACCTGAAATTCCTGGCTGTTAGCCAGAGCGCTGCTGAAAGATGCGGTCATGTATTTTTCTACATAGTTGGTATCTTCGTCTTTTGAGTAGAAAAGTCTTCTGGTATTATCATCCTGCCATGAGGTGTTTTTGTACATTGGAGAGCTTAGTTTGGAATTGAGCATTATTTTGTCATATTTCTTTATCGCTTCAGGGTTTGCCCATCCGGCTCTGAGTCCAGACCCGTCGGTTTGTTCAGTCATTTTATCCTTGTAGGCTTGAGGTATATTTATTGTATCTTTTGGCATTGGAGTTTTACACCCTGCGCAAAGTGCAATAATAATTGAAATTGTTAAAGCTTTTAATACTAGGTGTTTTACCATTTTAACTTATGCTCTTTGAGAGTTAATTTATGTATTGCACATGATCCAAAATTATAGCCGGATATAAAAGCTAATGTATTGATATATGAAAATTACGGCATAAAAAAGCCGCGCTTTTGAGGGCGCGGCCTATATTGAAAGTAACGAAGTTACCTTAAGCCATTATGGCTTTCACATCACTCTTTGCATCTGAGATAGGAGTGATGCCGAAGTTCTTGACGAGAACATCAACAACCGTCGGGGAGAGGAATGCCGGGACTGTTGGTCCGAGTCTAATTCCCTTTACTCCAAGGTGCAGAAGAGCAAGTAATACCGCTACGGCTTTTTGTTCGTACCAGCCGATGTCGAAAGACAATGGCAGATCATTCAAACTCTTAGCTCCGAAAACTTCTTGAAGCTTAAGAGCTATTACTGCTAGAGAATAGCTGTCATTGCACTGGCCTGCATCGAGGACTCTTGGAATCCCGCCGATATCGCCGAGATTGAGTTTATTGTATCTAAATTTTGCGCATCCTGCTGTGAGGATAATTGTATCTTTAGGAAGAGTTTCAGCTACTTCAGTAAAGTAAGATCTGGAAGGTTGTCTTCCGTCGCATCCTGCCATTACTACAAATTTCTTGATAGCTCCGGATTTAACAGCGGCAACTACTTTGTCAGCAAGAGCGATTACCTGATTGTGTCCGAAACCGCCAATTATTTCGCCTTTTTCGAGTTCCTTTGGAGCAGGGCAGGTCTTGGCAAGTTTAATAATTTCTGAGAAATCCTTGTGTCCGCCTTCAGCTCTGTCTCCGATGTGTTTTACTCCTGGATAACCTGCGGCTCCTGTAGTGTAGATTCTATTTTTATATGAATCTTTAACAGGTACTATGCAGTTTGTAGTCATAAGAATTGGACCATTGAATGTTTCAAATTCAACATCCTGATGCCACCATGAACCGCCGTAATTGCCGACGAGATGAGTGTATTTCTTGAATGCAGGGTAGGAATTGGCAGGAAGCATTTCACTGTGTGTGTAAACATCCACGCCTGTGCCTTGAGTCTGCTTGAGAAGTTCTTCCATATCCTTGAGGTCATGCCCTGAAATAAGTATTCCTGGGTTGCTTTTAACGCCGAGGTTAACCTTTGTTAGCTCAGGATGGCCGTAAGTAGTTGTGTTGGCCTTGTCGAGCAAAGCCATTGCAGTAACAGCTACTTTGCCGCATTCCAGTACAAGAGCTACCATTTCATCTACTGAAAGGCTCTTTGTAGTGGAAGCTAGACCTTTGGCGATGAATTCATAGATCGAATCATCATCATAACCTAAAACGGAAGCGTGCTTGGCATAAGCTGAAAAACCCTTTATTCCGTAAATGAGAAGTTCTCTCAAAGAACGGACATCTTCATTTTCTGTAGAAAGTACGCCTACTGATTTTGCCTTGGCAATCATTTCAGCTTCAGTTGATCCAGTCCAGGTAACTGAGTCGCATCCGCATCCGCATGTACCGTACTTTTTGATAAGCGCAGATCTAACTTCGAATGCTTTTGCAATTTTAGCCATAATAGCCTGATTAGAGAAATTGGCATTGGTGATTGTCATGAAGAGAGCTTTTGTCATGAAGCGGCCGACTTCCTTATCAATCTTGTCGTTTCCTCTTCTTTCGAGAACGAGTGAAATTCCTTTTAATATATGGACTAACACATCCATGAGTTCAGCTGTGTCAGCACCTTTTCCGCATACGCCTTTAGCGAATTTGCATCCTTTGTTTGAAGCTGTTTCCTGACATTGATAACAAAACATAATTGGTCTCCTTTTTTAGGTTTTGTGAATTTATAAAATATTTCCGTCTAAACTTAATTTAATAAGGTTCAATGGGATATTTTTCCCTGATTGAGCCAAGGCGTCCTCAGCAATAGATACCAGTCCTCCACAGCATGGAACTTCCATATATGCTACTGTTATATCTTTTATGCTGTTTTCTCTAATTATAGCTGAGAGTTTGTCAACATAACTGCTTGTGTCATCCAGTTTCGGACATGCTATAACAAGTTTTTTATCTTTGAGCAATTTATTGTGAAAAGCGCCGATGCTGAAAGCCGAACAGTCGGCTGCCACCAATAGCGAAGCATCTTTCCAGTAAGGGGCATTGACTGGTACGAGTTTGAGTTGTATCGGCCACTGTGTGAGTTCTGATGGTACATCACTGCAACATGAAGATGTGGCTTTTACTTCTGAATTTGGTTTAGGGAAAGTCTTCATAGCCATTCCGGGGCAACCGCAGGCAGGTGAGTGTTTTTTCTGAGCTTCTTCCTTAGCCTTTTTAGCTTTAACAGCATCTTCATTGAATTCGCCGGCTTCTCTTTCAATAATTTTTATAGCATCGACAGGGCAATCGCCAATACATGCTCCTAATCCGTCACAGTAAACATCACTTACGAGTTTTGCTTTGCCGTTAACCATCTGGATTGCTCCTTCATGACAGGCGCTGACACATTGTCCGCAGCCGTTGCATTTATTCTCATCTATTTCTATTATTTTGCGTTTCATAAAATCGGTTCCTTATATTTAGGCTTTTATTAATAGTTGTATTGTTTTCCAGAGTGATTCAAACTCACTCTTTAAATCGAAACTGTAGTTATTCAGAAACCATTGGGTTAAGAGGAGTCTAAAAGAACCAAGCACGATTCTGAAAAGCTCTTTAGGTTCTGAATTCTTTCTTATCTCTCCTGAGTTTTGTCCTTTTAGAATCAGAGAAGTAATGGCTTCTTTGTGTTTGTGAATAGTTCCCACAGCGGCGATTCTTAATTCATCATCGTGCATAAAAATATCAAAACATAACATTATGTAAGCGATTTCAGGGAACTTTTCGAATTGTTCAATGCGTTTTATAATTATATTTTTTATCTCTGCTAAGGGTGAAGCATTGAAATAGGAAAGAGATTCAAAGTCTTTTTCGGTAGACTTGTCAAACAGTTCTATTATCCCGAGCATAATGTCTCTCTTGGATTGAAAATGCCTGTATAGAGCAGCTTCAGTTACTCCGATTTCAGAAGATATGTTTTTTATAGTCAGAGCATGGACTCCATTTTTGGCGGCAAGCCTTATACTCGCTGTAAGTATTTCTATTTGTCTCTCTGTCATAATGCATCCATTTTATGTAAGTGAGTATTTACTGACATTAAAATTAGCCCGTTATGACATCAAGTCAACATCATTTAAAAAGAAAATTGAAGATTTGGAAAGTCGTGTGCTGATTTTTAAGTTTTATGAGTCGAATTTTTGAGCTAGTATCTCTTGGATTATTGATTCATCCACTTTTCTTTCTCGCAGGATTGAAGTGATTTTGTCCATGATATTTCTTAGCTTGTCTATCTCAAGAAAGCCGAAGTAAAGGTCAGCGTCTTTATCATAATATATCGTCGATGAAATATTAAGAGTTTCATGCTCATTGTCAGGGGCTTTTATTTTGTAATGGATTCGAGAATACCCTTTTTCCTCAAGTGCTTTGAGGTCGTGCATCGGTTTTTCTATCTTGAGAGAGGCTAAAAACCTTGCAAGTTCCTTCAATGAAGCATCGGGCTTAACAGCATAAAACCTTTTTGTAAGGTCATTGTTGGAAATATAAAGAACATCTTTGGGTATCAAGGAATTGGATTCATCAAAGTCATCTCTTCCAGTTCCCATGAAGATAATCTGGTTATTAAGCAGGTCTAACCCTTTTTTAAGGATGTCGGCTATGTGTTCTGCATTTTTCCGCCTTGTAATATCTATGAAAGAACCGACAAGCCCTGTGATTTTTCCTTCCACATCATAGGTCGGGATTTTTGAAATAATTCCCCATCTGAGTTTTCTGCTTCCCGGGATATATCCTTCGCGGTTCTTAACTCTTTCACCTGTCAAAATTACTTTTTCATCCTCATCGAGGTTTTCTTTGGCATCTCGGACAGGAAAGAGTTTAAGGTCAGTCTGACCATATACGCTCATTTCCGACGGCATTGAAACAAGATTTAGGAACTCCTTGCTTGCGGCAATATATCTATGAGAAGAATCTTTCACATAAAGCATGACTTCGCCATAGTTTAGGAGAGTTCGCATAATTTTCACAGAGAGAGAAGCTTCTTCAAACTGCTTTGCGATATCGGCGAGGAGAGAGGACTGCTGTTTTTTTCTATTTGAATGCTCCTGCTCATCGAACGAAATCCATTTGTTCAGCGCTTTGCCTTCTTCGACCATCCCTTTTTCTGAGACTGGAGCTTCCCGCTGAAGGTTGGAGAATAGGTCAACTGATACGCCCAAAGCTTTGGCAATTTCTCTTGCCTGTTTCTCAGATGGAATCCTTGTCCCTTTATCCCAGTGCCACAGCGTAATTCTAGATAAATTTAATTTTCTGGCAAGCACGGTAAGTTTGATTTTCTTCTGCTTCCTGAGTTCAATGTATTTTTCTCTGTAGAATTCCATAATCTAATCTCCTAGATGTTTTATAT
>JBAXXY010000177.1:0-5323 GCA_037127655.1 Lentisphaerota bacterium | reverse complement strand
ACTAGTTTATGTAAAAGAAACTCCAAAGAAAGGTTTTGGGATATTTGCCATCCGTAATATTCGTAAGGATGAAGCCATTCTTGAATTTAATGGTCCTTATATCAAGATAGAAAATATCGATGGCATTCCTAGAGAAGTCTGGGATCATCTGTTTAATATTGGAATCAATGAATACATAATGGCAAGAGAGCCAGGTGTTCGCACAAACCATTCATGTAACCCTAATGCAGGTATTGTTCGAGATGTATTCCTTGTAGCTATGAAAGACATAAATAAAGATGAAGAGGTAACATTCGACTATTCAACAATTACTGCTGATAATTGGGAGCTTGAGTGTCATTGCGGATCTCCTTTATGTCGAAAAATCATAAGCAACTACAGGGATCTCCCAGATGATATAAAAAAGAAGTATGATAAGTACACACCAGACTGGATTAAGAAAGTCTGCTATTTGTGACCCTTACAGAGAGTAAATAATAAATAACTTAGAACCATATAAGTGTAAGTGGTGAGTGTCTGAATAAAGCATTAACTAAATATAATCATTGAAGGGATTTTGATGAAGGCTTCAAGCGCTAATGTCGAATATAATAATCAAGCTGATTCGTATTCTTCTATGGCAATACTGCAACTTGCTCGAACATACATGGAAATTCCAACTTTCATGCAACTTGCAGGAAATATAAAAGGCAAAAGCTGCCTAGATTTTGCATGTGGCAGCGGTTTCTATAGTAGAATGTTATCCCGTCTTGGAGCGAAATATTTGTTGGGAGTAGATATTTCTTCCAAAATGGTTGATATTGCAAAATCTTATCCAAATCCGCTTGATTCAGATATAGAATACATCTGTTCTGATCTTTTTAATTTTAAAACCGATAAAAGGTTTGATTTGGTTACGGGAATATATCTTCTGCATTATATGCAAAATCAGGAAGTGCTTAGGGAAGTAATTAAAGCTGCATATGATAATTTGGACTCCAAAGGCAGTTTTATTTCATTTAATATAAGTCCAAATATCAATCAGCAAAAAGGTTACTATGAAAAATATCAGGTGGACTTTGAATTTCCTGATATAGTAAAAGACGGCACTGAATTTAAGTTTACGCTTAAAATATACCCTGACAAACCTCTTTTATTTACTTGTTATTACTGGTCAAAAGAAGTTATAGAAGATGCTTTCCATTTCGCAGGTTTTAAAAGTATAGAATGGATTTCTCCTAAAGTATCTTCATATGGAAAAATCGTTCTTGGTCATGAATATTGGCAACCGATGATCGACAATCCCTGGTGTTTATTTATCAAGGCTCAAAAGGAATAAATAAATTTAACATACTTAACATCTTTATGGTTAAAGTTAACGCCATTTTGTTTAAAAAAACTATTTATCAGCGTCTTATATTGTCCATATCACAGTTCCGGATATATTTTTATATCAAAAGAGATTTTGTAGAACAACTTAAAGCATTTAGGGCAACAATAGGAGGGGCTATGAAACTCACAAAATTAAGTCTTCTTGCAGTTCTGATGTCTATTACCTGTCTATCATTAAAAGCAACAGATCAAACTACAAATACGGCCACCGCAGATAATCAAGGACATCATCACAAAGCTGCTCTCGACCAGCTTTATAGTTTAAGAATGGACAATGGGTGGGGATTTGTAGATGGGAATAACAGTGTAGCAATACCTGGCTACTTTGATGATGCAGAGGATTTCAGCGAAGGTCTCGGACAGGTAATGATTAGTGATAAATGGGGCTTTGTTAACAGGAACGGAAAAATTGTAATCCCCCCAATGTATGACTACTCAGAGCCCTTTACTGAAGGACTCTCTGCTGTCTGCAAAGGAGATAAATGGGGTTACATAGATGCCGAAGGCAAAGTAAAGATTGATTTTATTTATAAGACGGCCGGAACTTTCCATGAAGGCTTTGCTGCTGTATCTGAAACAGGGAAAAAGGATTCTTTCGGATTTATTAACAAGAACGGCAGATATGTAATACCTACAGGAATTTACGATGGAGCTAAAATCTTTTCTGAAGGTCTTGCTCCAGTTATGGACAATGATAAATGGGGTTATATCAATACTCAGGGAAAAATAGTCATACCCTTAGCTTATGAAGAAGCACAGATTTTTTCCAAAGACCTTGCCGCTGTGCGTTCTAACGGCAAATGGGGATACATAGATAAGAATGGTAAAACAGTTATTAAATTTGAGTATGGCTATGCCAGTTTATTTACTGATAATGGCGCGATAGTTTCAAAGAATGAAGAGTCTTTCATGATAAATCATGAAGGGCAACTAATTCCTCTAGGCGAAAAAAAACATTCTAAATACTCCGAACCTCAGTATCATAGCATACAGCCTGACTGGATGAATAAAATAAAATACAAGAATGCTTTGGTATATACTCTCGATCTACCCGGCACTCACGACTCTGCTACTTACGCTGCCGGTAGCACAGGCATTGGTAACTGGTATAAGTGCCAAGATTTGAATATTACAAAGCAGTTGGAATGGGGCATACGAGTACTTGATATCAGGTTGAAAATGAACTCAAAAGAAAATAAGCAGGGTTTTCGAGAATTATTAACTACTCACGGAGGCAGCGAACACCATACTTATGATTCATTCGATAAAATTTTGGATCAATGTATTAAATTTCTGAAAGAGCATTCAAATGAAACTATTGTGATGATTGTTAAGAGTGAAGGGTCTCCCGATATACGAGGCTTTCCAAACTTCAATGATTCTGTGGAATTGTATATTAAGGAAGCCTGCGGTAAAAATGGCTTAAAAAATTGGGAAGATAGATTTCCTGATACCTCAAACGGAAAGCTATGGAATATTACTGTGGATGACGCCAGAGGAAAGATTCTACTCGTTTCAGCAGAAGACGGTATTAACAAGCCTGGCTGGATTAAGCGCTCTCAGCAAGTTAATTTTCCTCTTGATGGAGTGAATAGTAATGTATCTAAAGACACTCTTATGGTAAAAACTCGAATTGCAGATGAATGGCTTGGGGAAACAAAAAAACAGTTCGAGCCTCAATGGAAATTTATTGAGACAAAAAAAGAAACATTTAATAGCCTCAGTGTAAATATGAAAAAGTCGCAAGCCAATAATGACCTGCTCATAATGTACTTATCGGCTTCTTACAGGAATACCCCGCTTTATGTAGCTAGGACCCTGATGTCATGGTTTGCAAGAGACGAGGAAGGTTTTCGAAAAAATCGCCGCTGCGGATGGTTCATGATGGATTTTGTCGGCGGGGCTGCCTATGAACAGGATTGGAAGATCAGGGATGATATCATTAACGATTCAATCTATTCTCCCAGATGCTGCAAGGTCAGCATACCTCAAGATATTATCATAGATAATCTTAATCCGAAACCTAATACTTTACATACCGAATTCAAATTATTAAATGGCCATGCGATTGTCTCTTCCGGAGATAAACCCAAATACGGGTTAATAATGCAGCCTGATAATAATCTTGTGCTTGATCATTTTATTGAATGGTATGACAATAGTAATAGGCCCAAAAGTGGATTTGCTATCTGGTCAAGCGGATCAGGCGGTAAAGGAAAAGCTTATGCAGATCTTCAATCCGATTTGGACGGCAATTTTGTTATATATACCGAGCAAGGCAGAAAAAATCCTATATGGTCTTCAGGAACAAACTCCAAAGGCGATAATTTAATTCTTCAGGATGACGGAAATTTAGTTATATATAATCAGCGTGGAACTCCGATTTGGGCATCATGTACAGATGGCAAGTAATGTCCTTCCTTTATATAATCTTTATGCTATGAATTAATTGAAATAGAGGATGCCCTGGAATTGTGGAAGTGGTGATATGAATACTGAAAAGGAACAAAACTTTGGAGAGCAATCTATCAATCAAATCATGGAGTCTCATAACCTTAAGGCTAATGATCTTGTATCAGTTTCTACTGAACAACTTACCTTCAAAATGGTTAGCCGAGCCTGTAAAGGAAGATTGTTAACCCGAAACACTCAGTCCAAGGTTCGCAATGCATTGAATAAAGCTTCAGGTAAGGAATATACTTTTGAGGAGCTATTCAATTATTGATTTTTCCATAATTTACGCTTTTTATCCCTAACATTTTTTTTAGGCTCAAAAAATAACGAAATATATAAATGAAAATCATACAGGCGTTATTCTCTGTTAAAGGTACTATAACAAGAAAAGAGTGGTGGATTTACACCCTTATAGTATTCATCCTGTTTTATGTTGGCATCTTTGCTTTTGGTATATCGGGCATGGTATTAGAAAACTATCTAACAAAAACATATACAGCAGGCATAATATTTGGTTTCTCCATCTACGGAATGTCCATATTGGCACTATGGTGTACTATCGCTCTCAATATAAAAAGGTTACGCGAGCGTGAAAAAAAATGGGGTTCAATAATTCTCTTGAATTTTCTGTATTACACTTTTTACATAACAATTCTCTATATTCCAAGAGCTATTAATGATGCTGTTTATATCAAAAACTTATACCCAATCATAACTTGTTCTGCTCTATTTTTATTAGGTTTGTGGTCAATAATTCAATTAGGCTTCATAAAAGGAACTTATCCTGCTAAAGTAACTACCGATACTAAAGTCCAATTGCTTGGAAGCTAAAATTCCGATAGCAAGCTGGTATTAATCATACTAATTGTACTAAAGTTGATTCTTATGTGAGTAAGTTGAAATTCTAATCTCCATATATCCTATTGCTTATTTGCTGTAAAATTTGATTCAACTCTTAAAATACTTAATAGTTAGAAGTATCTGAAATAAAAATATACAAGGTTTTCGCCCCTAGAGATTTTCACTTACTAAAAATATCGACTAAAACTTAACGAGGATAGATATGATTATAGAAATAAAATGCCCTAAGTGTTCACAGATCTATGAGATGGATTCTACAGATCTAGGACAAGAAGTCGAATGTACTATATGTCACAATCCCTTTATTGCGGAAATAGATAAAAAAGAAAGATATAAGGTGGATTTGACAGAGAAAAAAGACAATAAAGAAAAAGTTAAAAATATAGATGAAGTTAAAACCACAGAAGCAAAAAAAGAGGATACCAAAACATCAGATTTTTTTAGTAAAACTATAGGGATATTAAAAGCAGATCGAACCTTTCATGATAGTATTTTAGATTTTGCTAGAATAATCGTACTAGTCCTAATAATACTCTTAGTAATTGGAGCAATTATAAGTTTTTGCCCTATAGAAAACACAATAACAAAGAGTGGATCTCTTGAAAGCATACAAGACTATTATAGATTTTTATATATG
>JBAXXY010000176.1:0-5360 GCA_037127655.1 Lentisphaerota bacterium | reverse complement strand
ACTTATAATTTTCTCTCTCTATGCCTTTGATGTCATTTAACATTTCAATGATAATGTGGGCTTGGATTTTATCGTTATAGGTAAGCACTACTTTTGGTAGCCAATCTCTATAAAGTGAGGAGAATAACTTTTTCCTATAGCCTATTTTGAACTGATTTGTAATTTCATTTGCCAGGTTTAAAATGTTGCTTTGAGATCTGTAGTTTTCTTCCAATTTGATTAACTTACATTCGGGGTATTTCTCTGGGAATAGCAATATGTTTTCTACATTGGCACCGCGAAAATAATAGATGCTTTGTGAGTCATCCCCGACAGCCATGATATTTGAATATTTATCTCCCAACTCATTGACGATTTCTCCTTGAACGATGTTAGTATCCTGAAATTCATCGACAAGGATGTATTTAAATTGTTCTTGTAACTGCTCTTTGAAGTCCTTGTTTTCCTTAAGCTTTTTCAATAAAACAAGCAGCAAGTCGTCAAAGTCCAACTGTTCATGTTTCAATTTATAATCCTCATAAAGTTCATATGTTTTATTGAAATACCATTTAAACTCAGACTTTGGAGCTTCACGGTCAACTGCCTCACTAATAGCTATCAATGAGCTCTTAGATACTGAGATGATTTTTTGGAGTAGCTTTTTGTCGGGCAGCTCTTTCCCTATAGCAGATGCATCGATTGATTTTCTGACGAGTTCTATTGTGTCTTCGGAATCGGGAACATCAAGAATAGTAAAATTTCTACTAATATCAAAAACAGTCGGATTCTGACGAATGATCATATTGGCAAAGCTATGGAATGTCCCGCCCGCGATTAAATTTAAATTGTATTTATCACCAATAATTTTTTTGGCCTTATCTAACATCTGTTTAGCAGCATTCTTTGTAAAAGTAAGCAGTAATATGTTTTGTGGTGCTATTCCATTTTCTAGCAGATAACTAACCCTATAAACTAAAGTTTGCGTCTTACCCGTTCCTGCGCCTGCTATTACTAACAAAGGTCCATTTATATGCGCTACTGCTTCTAGTTGTTTAGCGTTTAGTTTATTCTCATAATCGATCCTTAATCCTTCAGGCAAATCTACTTTAGAGTTTTTAGAAAATGAGTTTTCAAGTCTTTGCGTAAGAGCATTGAAATTGTTTATTTTATTCTGTATCTCTTCTGTTAAAGGAGGTTCGTGGTAATAGTACATATATAGCTCCGCTTAATGGTTTTTATTGAAAAGACACTTAGAAAAGTGCCTGTAGTTGCTACTTAAAAATGGTAGATGATGATTTGCTTTTTTTACATGTGTAGGCAGATTACAAAAAAATATCCGTATCAATAATAAATACTGATACAGATACTATCCTTGCTCTTTGTCAATTAGAGAAAGTTCTTGGGCTTACTTGGTTATAGTGTCATCTCTTTTACATTTTGCTTGGAATAAGTCTAGATCTTCCTGGGTGTAAATTATTCTTGAACCAAATTTGTAATGAGGAATAATATTAGTCTTGGTATAACGCCAATTTACCAATGTCCCGGGCGATAATCCTAGGTATTCAGCTGCTTGATGTGTGTTGAGTTTGTTCATAAATTCTCCTTTTGGTTGTGGTTTATAATAATGGATGGAAGTATCGAACTTCCGAATTCTTTTTGATGGATAGATGTATTGCCTTTGCTGGATATTTTTGCAGTGTATGAGACACGCCAAAAACAGAAATCATAAGTAGATTTAAAGTCAGGGCAACTCTTGCTAATTATCATTCCGTTTATTCTAGGATTGCCATCATTGTCCTTGTTGCAGAAATCAACGAGACCTGAATTGGGTTTACAAGTAAGACATAACTTGTCCTGCCACATGTGATCTGCAAGCATCAAGTGTCCATATTCATTCTGTGTTCTGTCTCCGTTCATCCATATATTTAAATGGTAATGCTGATGCTCAATACTAGTACATTCTCTTGTCCATAAATACATGGGATATAAATACTTATCTTTTGATTTAAGCTTTTGGATATAGTATGCTAAAAAGGAAGAAAGGATCGAGTTGTCAGACGGGAAATAGAGTCCTTGTTTAAAAGTAAGTACACAACTGAAAAAAAAGATAGAATTGAGATGGCTAAGCATATACTCAAAGATCAATTTAGTTCTGTATAGTATTTCCATATGGCAACCATATCCTTTTGCTTCTTCTGTGTTGATTGGATGTCCCATAAAGTGACCGTCGTAAGTAATATTAGAAGTTATCATAGGGTGTTCTTTTATGTTCTTGTTGTTCTCATATAATATGATGTGTAAACTTGAATCCTTGTTGATAATAAGTGATTCTCGCCATGACCCTATAGATACTGAAGATATTCTGTCAGATGGTTACTACTGCGAGAGAGGAATAGAAAAACTGTGACAGTGCTACATGTGGATTGACTAGAGGGAATGGTATTGCTGCTGTGTAGAGGGGATGCTTTGTATATTATATAAGTATCTAATATATATAGGTATAGTTATAATAATGTCATTACTATCTACCTGAAAGAAAATATGCCATAGAGAGGTAAAGAGCAGAGCGAATGGCAAGAAGTTTATGAAAAATAGCTTTATTTGAAGATTATGAGATGTGTCAAAATGCTATTATAGAATGATTTGTGTAACTAGGCATAACTTGAAATATATAATGGTCTATGAAAATAAAATAAAACACAAGTGAATCATCATATAACTCTAACCAAATGAGGGTTATATGAATACAATACGATCTAAAACCGTGAAACTCCTTTCCCGTTTTATAAGACCTCTTCAAGAAGAAGGCATAATCTCGATACCTGAGATGAATGAAATATTATCACAGCTTAAACATCTGGCTGAGAAAGGTACAACGATTCCAGTAATAGTTCCTAAACTGATTGATCAAGCCGAAGCAGCAGAGATGCTTGGAATTGGGTTTTCTAATTTTAAAAAGCTAGAAAAAGAAGGAGCCCTCTCGTTCCAACGCAAAATGGTGGGAAGTGCAGTAAGGTACAGAAATATTGATGTCCTCAAGTTTATAATGGCAAATGATAATATTTCTCCAAACACATCAGATCTTAGTTATTGAAACCTCAACCTGATCAGCATTATTCGTTCTCGTCATCATATTATTTTTTTTACGATCAGTAAGGTTGTTATCTTGAGCAAATTTTTCTATAGTAGGAAGGCTCATTCCGTAGCTGTCTGCAATTCTGAGCCAGGTAGTGTTTTCATTGCGCAGTTGATTCATTTTTTCGATTTTCTTCTCAACAGGATCTCTCCAATTATTAACATTTTTTTGAGGGTCGTCATCAATCCATTTGGGCTTTTTCGTAGTATCAAGTTTGATCTTAAAATCCTTGCCTTCTGGTTTATGTTTATTTTTTGTTTCTTGAACGGTAATAACAAGGCAATCATTTTCAATTTCTTTCTTAAGCAGAACTATTGAGTCGGCTCCTTTTTCAATATAACTTGTTCCAAAACTAAGATCCCGCTCATTAGAATGGTGCAATAAAAGCACCGATATATTTCTCTGCCTAAGTGTATCTATCCAGCGTTTAATTAACTTCCATTGAGTTTCCATATGACCTTTATCAGATAAGTAGGCAAGGCAATCTAAAACTATTACTGAGACTGGAATTCCTTTAATGCCTTTGTTAAGAGAAGCATCGAGAATATAGCTCTCAACTTTAGCCTGACTTTCTAGTGTTGCGATATCCAAGTTTTGGTCAGTTTTGCAGATTACATTTTCCTTGTATGCAGAGTTGCTATGCATTTTTTCAAAAATTAGTTTCCTCTCGTCTAGAAAATCATTATCGACTTCCCCGTTGAGGAAAAGTACTTTTGATCTTGATGTAACTTTTAACCTGCTAGTAATATTAGTCTTAGTGGCTATCGAATACGCAAGCCCCATCCCAACAAAACTTTTCGAGGATCCTCTTGTTCCTATTAATAGATTGAAACTCCTATAACGCATAATCGGGTCGATAATAAATTTCTTTATTTTCTTCATACCTCTTTTCTTAAGGAATTGTTCGAGGTCTAATTCTAAATTTTGAGGGATTATGCAATTGCTGTTATAGGCTTCAAGTAAGAATTCTTCAGGCGAAAACACTTGAATGTTATTACAAAGATAGTCTATCTGGTTCGTAATTTTTGGGCATTTTATAAACTTGACATTTATTAGGTCAGGTGTTTCTACAAAATATTTTTTCAAGGAACTATATGAAGCTAGGAACTTTTCATACAAAGCACTTTTATCCTCTTCATCAAAAGAAAAGAAATATAAATACCGATTTTTGAAGTCAATCCAATCAATCGTATTAGCATCTCCCAAGAATGAACTCCAGACAGCATCCGTCTTGTGAAAATAATTAGATATAATTTCATCATAGCAACCAAAAGGTTTAGATTTTTTAGGATCTCTTAATTCCTTGATTAAAGAAATTATTTTTGTGGGATTATCTCGATAGAAAACAAGATCTGTTCCCCAATTTCCCATCCTATTGGATAAACTCCTTTGCGCCATTTCAGTATATTCTGCACTTAAATCAGTCCAATATTCTTCCTGGTCTTTTAACTCTTGACTTATGAATGACAAAGCGAATTTTTTTTGCAGCTCTGATGATAAAAGTGGCGATGCGGTAAAGAAAATTACAGCATTAGCATTAGAACGAATTAATTCAAGATTTAAAATTGAAGGTGAAATGTATGGGATATAAAGATGGGAGTCGGGTTGGACAGGAAGCAAGATATAGTAGTTAGGAAACAAAAAAGCTTTACCTTTCTGAATCTCACCGCTTGCAGTCATAAAAGAAAAATCTTTCTGGTCTAGAAAATCTTCATCTGTATCCTTCATTTCATCGCTGTAAGAAATCTTAAAATGATCAGCTAATTGTATAGTCGCTTCTTTGTATGTAAGTCCTTGAACATCGGCAAAGAGAGGAACAATGAAACATCCTTTAAAAGAAATTTTATTTATGATTCTGTCATAATCATGTTTCCCGTATGGGTCTTGAATATGTCCATCAAGATATTTTCGAATAGGAATATTATTATCAACAATCTCTTTAAATTTACTCCTTGAAAGCTTCTCATTTATCTTTAAAACAACCTCGTCCGAAAAAATGTTTTCAAAGCTTGGAGTCTTCGAAATACTGATCAGCTTTTCTTCGACCTGTGACTGCAAAATTATAAAGTTTTCAAGTGCTATATTTCTCGGAATATTTTTGTGATCTTTGAATATTTCAGTAATCTGTTTTAAAAGTCGATTGTGGTTCCAGAAATGTCCAATACTTCTATCAATAAGTGATTTACCTAATTTAAAATGAGTTCAAATCATATATATATAATGAAATTATATATAAATATATACC
>JBAXXY010000175.1:0-5386 GCA_037127655.1 Lentisphaerota bacterium | reverse complement strand
AGATTGTTCATTGTAATAGAAAGGTATATTGATACTAGCATAAGAGAAAATAAATGAAAATTGATAACTTACGAAAAACAAGGAATATACTCAAATGAAAATCAGGAGATTTTTTGCCCGCAACAGAGTCATTTTGATACTGATAGGAATAGTTATACTGTGCCTGCTTTACTATGTTTATCTTCACAGGCATCCGAGGACAGACAACGCTTTTATAGTAGCCAATACTATACCAATTTCCTCGTATGTATCAGGGTATATAACAGATGTATATATCGAGAATAATCAGGAAGTCAGAAAAGGAGACAAACTCTTTACTATTTATACCATCCCTTATGAGCTTGCGCTGAAGCAACTTCAGGCAAATTTGAAAGCTGAACAGTTCAATAGCCAGGCTCTCGCTAACCAGATAAAAGTCAAAAAACTTGCCTACGACTCAGCCATGGCTCAGTACAATAATGCCGAATACCTTGCAAACCAGGCAGTTTGGCTAGACAAGAAGCAAGCCGTTTCTGAGCAGGAAGCAGAAGTGAAGAGTTCCCAGAGAGATGTTGCCAAAGCAAATCTCGAGATGGCTGCCACAGAATTAGAGATAACCAAGAATCAATACCAGAACTCTCTTGCCACAGAAGAGAGCCTTACAGCCCAGGTCGAGAATGCTAAAGTAAATCTCCAAATGACAACTGTATATGCTCCGACAAACGGAATTATATCGAATATGTACATAACAAAAGGTATGTACACTACACCGGGTTCCACTCTTGTCGGAGATTCGCTATTTTCCTTCATTGATACAGATAAATGGTGGGTGCAGGCCAATATCAAGGAAACTGAACTTGACAGAGTCAAGGAGGGACAAACGGTTTGGATAAAATTATGGACTTATCCAAAGAAAGTTTTTGAGGGCAAAGTCTCAAAAATCGGATGGAATGTGAACAGGCAGGACTCTTCGAATGTCAACTTCCTCCAGAATGTTCAGGATGAAAATGACTGGTTTTTGCTTCCGCAGAGATTCCCTGTTCAGATCGAAGTTACAGACAAGGAAATAGACAAATATCCTCTTCATGTGGGAATGACGGCGACAGTCGTTATTGATACGAAGGATAGCATCTTATCGCACCTCTTCTGGCAGATAGACTTGTGGTAAAAACAGCATAAATGAATAATCAGCACCCAACACTCAATTCCCAATTCATAAATACTAAAACAGCAATCCGAAATCATAAATTTAATGAATCTAATACAGAAATTAGTTGATACTTATGACCCTGCAAGAGAAAGCTTTATCTGCGCTCTCAAGGCTACCATCCCTGCCCTGATTGCCACTGCGATATATCTGTATTTTAGAAGACCTTTCAGCAGTGTGTTTTTCTATACGAGCGCCTATTGCCTTGTCCTCACATTTTTCTATCCCACTTACAAGGGCAAAATCACTGTGCTTGCAGTGACTATTTTTCTGGCCATGCTGGGGATGTTTACTGTAAGCATTCTGACTAAACATATTTACACGATGCTTTTCGTCCTCTTCCCGATTCTGATGATAATATTCGGTTCAATGAAGTACAAATACGCAGCTTCAGTAGCGCCGGTTTTTATAGCTATAGCTCTGGCACTGCCTACTGGATGGCGCGAAGGTGTCAATAGGTGCATAGAACTTGGAATAAGTTTTGCTATATGTCTATTTTGTTTAGCCTTATATGAGCTTATCTTTGTTAAGTACAGGGCCAGATCCAATCTAGTCTATATCTCCGAACTCATCTATGACCTCTTTTTTGTTTATACATCAGAGGACAAAGTTTTCGCTTCAAAAAAAATCAGATACAAGCATCTTTTCAAGAAACACAGTCTCTACAGGACTGATATTATTCCCAATAAGATTTTCAAGAATGACTCCGACAGATTCATGTATAAGGTTAATCTGGTACTGACAAAAACTTTGCCTGTTGTTTTTGACGAGGATTACATCTTCGCCAGAAGTAAGTTCTACATATACGGTCTGAGAGATATCTTTACTCTTTACAGGCGGATGTACAGAAATATCAGCCTTATGACAAATTTTGAGTTTAATCTCCAGAAACTCTGCGAGCATGTGCCATTGACGGACAAACTCATAGAGAATATCAGAGCCAGGCTCAAAAATCAGAACAGATCTATTTATCTGCGGCAAACACCCAATCAATCAGTGAGAGATCCGGAACTGATAGAAGATTGGATGTCGAACCTGAACTCATTTCTATCCAAACTACCTCCAGAAATTGACAAGAGTGAAATGGAATATCTGCTCGGCCTAAGATATATAGTTCATGACATTGACGCTTTGAGAGCCAAGCTTCGAAAAATAAGATATGGAGTTTAAATCGTGAGAGACCTTTATCTTGAAAAATCCAGAAAATTTTTCCTTCAGGAAGCCGTTTGCGCGTCAGTCGCCTTTCTTATTGCTGTATCTGTAAATTACATCTTTATGATACCTCACGGATATTGGATACCGATGACTGTGGCAGTGATGTTCGCCCTGCCGGGACAGGGAGTCATCGTCCAGCGCTCAGTGGACAGAATTTTCGGAACCGTTTTAGGTTTGCTCTTCTCTTTCTTCTATTTGAGTTTGCTGGCTTATGCAGACTACCGATGGACTTATCTGCTTCCGTTCATTTTCTTCCTGATGTACTACTGTTATTACATCTCAAATAACTACGGCATAATGGCAATTCTAATGACAATGTTTGTTCCTATATTGATGGCTATGACATCTGAAGAAAGCATGCCCCTTTTACCTACTCTCATGGCAAGATTGTGCAATACCACAATAGGCATCATCATCGCATTGCTGTGCGAATACACGATATTCAGGTTCGCATCGCTCACTTCCAGAGACTCGAAACATCAGACGCGGGAATACTTTAAAACTATCGGTGAAGTCGTAAATCTATGCAATAAATGTTTTCTTGACAAGAAGAAATTCAATAAAGCGCTCAGGGCTGATATCAGAAAGATGATGGCTAATCTTGCCTCACTTGAAGCGCTCTACATAAACATTAAAAATGAACTGGATTTCACAGAGAGCAAGGAAGCTATTCTGAACAGGTTTTTCTATGATAATAATAAAATTGCATTCAGCATTAGAAAAATTCTTGCTGTAATATCCCATGACTCGATTGATGAATCACTGATAACCAAAGATGAATTCCTTGAAATATCTAATGCAATTTCCCTCAAATATATGGATGTCATTAGATATATTTACGAGAAGAGCGACGACTATACAGAAAGAATGGCAACAGTCGTTTCCTCTCTCAATAATAAATGCTCATCGCCTACTTTCTTTTATATTTGCGAATTAGCCGAACTTAACAGAATTTTCGATGACTTCATTAATTTCGTCCACGAAACTAGAAGTTCGAAAGCCGCATTATCCGAGCATTATAAGTATTGAGAAGCCATTCAATACGATTGGAATGAATCTTATTCAGGCCATTGAGCCTTACTGAATCCTATCGGCACAGTGGGCCTGCTCCAATGAGCTTTGGTTACAGAATATTTGATCGGATGCCCTAAATAACTCAATGCCCCGTACGGTGTAGAGTCATTGCTGATCATCAGTTCCTGAATTTTTCTGTCGTCAATCTTCGGCGGAGGCAGACAATTAGAATTGACTTTGCCAAAAGACTGAAGCCACATAGCTGTAGAACAAAGCGATACCTTTACATGGTAGCTGCCGCCTTCTTTGGAGCGTTTAATAAGCGCCGCCAAAATTCCGTATGCCGCCAGATAACCTGTTATGTAATCATCAGGATAAGTCGGCAAAAGATGAGGATTGGAACTTCCGCCCTGGACGAAAGCAAGACCTGTCGCGGCCTGAGCAAGCTGTTCCCATCCCGGCAAATCCTTCCATGGACCGACATGCCCGTAACAGTTTATCGAGACATAGATAAATCCCTTTCCTTTTTTCTTAAGCCTTTGAGCAATACCTTCAGGCGAGAAACCAAGACTATTGAGTTTTTCTGGTCTGTAACTTTCAGAAAGCACATCTCCGCCATTTTCTATCAAGTTCCATAATAATTCCTTGCCGTCATTTGTCTTAAGATCAATCTGAGCATTGAGTTTTCCATGACCTGTATCCATGACAAACGGCAATATTGTAGGAACCTGAGGCCCATTAATCCGCATCACAGTAGCGTCCTGTTCAGCAAGCATCATTCCACATGTAGGCCCTGCGAGGACATGTGTAATATCAATGACTTTTATTTTGGATAGAGGTCTTCCATTTTTATCCAAAGGCTTAAAAGGCTGAGGTTCGCCATCGCATATTTTTTCAATTTCAAGAGGTTTGATAAAACCATCTCTGAAAGTTGAATCATAAAGTGCTTTTCCCTGCTCGCTTTGAAGCCATTCCTCGGGAGAACGGCACATAGAGCAGCAATAGCCTTTGCTCTGCATTTCCTTTTCTATATCGGCGGCATCCCATTTCATAAGAGCAGAGGCTATAGCATTCCTGTCGTCCGGGCAATTAAGGATAAGAAGAATTCCTCTTCTAAGAGCCGGGAATCCCCCATTGATAAAGACAAACTTATTGTCTTTTGTCTGGTACATCCCGACTGTAGGATAATCAATATCAGGAAGCGGCACGCTGTATCCATTCTGCCGCATATAATTGCACCTCAATGTAGATAGAGCGGCATCGGCGACATCTATATTTATGCTTTGCTTTTGGTCACCGCCTTTGCGGATGTTCCATATTTCTGATACAGCGACGGCCTGAGCCGCAAGAGCCGCAGCTGCAGCTTCTCCGATACGCCAGGGCGAGTTAGTAACAGGATCTTCGAGCGTTACTTTTAGGGCAAGGTCTTTTTGAAGCTGAATTCCACCTATTTTCAGGAGAGATTCGAGATGCTTGTCAATATTTTTATTGCCAGTTTCCATATAATCCCTCGTATCGTTAAAGGACTTCCTTAATAAGAGAAAGAATCTGTTTGGTAGTGAACGGCTTTTCGATGACAGCTTTAGCGCCCAATGCCTTTGTCATCCTAAGATAGGTTTCCTGGCCCCCATACCTCCCGCCCCCTGAAATAGCAATGGTCTTGATTGGCTTATCCATTTTTCTGACCTTTGATATAAATTCTATCCCGTCCATTTCTGGCATTATAATGTCAAGAATTACGAGTTCAAAAGAGTTATCCTCTTCTAATTTTTTCAAGGCATCGCGCCCATCAACTGCCTGAGTAACTGAATAACCCTCATTTTCCAAAGACATAGCCAAAGATTCCCTGAAAGCTACATCATCATCAGCAAGTAATATTTTTGTCATATTTTATCCTTAACTTATTTAAACTTTGTATGGAAATGATAGTCTGAATGTAGCTCCTTTCCCAATCTCAGATCCGACTGATAT
>JBAXXY010000174.1:0-5394 GCA_037127655.1 Lentisphaerota bacterium | reverse complement strand
TGGTCATATACAACAAGCTCCCTTACATCCAGAGATTATGAAAATCCAGACCTTTTTGAACCTTTGATGGCTGAAAAATGGGAAGTGTCTGACGATAAGTTGGTTTACGACATTACGATAAAACCAGGTATTCTTTGGCACGATTTTAAAGATCCTGTTTCAGGCAAAGAGTGGAAAGATGTCGAGGTAACTGCTGATGACTTTAAGTTTTATGTTGATGTAGTTAAAGATGAAAAAGTTGACTGTGCGCCTCTAAGGACATACTATCAGGATTTGGAGCGAATAGAAATAGTCTCTAAGTATAGATTCAAAGTGTATTGGAAACAAAAATATTTTCTGTCAGAGGTTTGGACTCTTGGTTTGATTCCTCTTCCAAAACACTTTTATAAAGACTATGATGGACCATTTGATGGTAAGAGATTTAACGATGATTACATAAGAAATAAATTTATAGTTGGTTGCGGTCCATATAAGTTTGACAGCTGGGATTCCGGGCAGAGGGTAGTTTTAAAAAAATGGGACAAGTATTTCGGCGCAAAATATGGTATTGCTCCGCCTTTGGACACAGTAATATTTGAAATAATAAACCATCCAAATACGCAGTTCCAGGCACTCCTTTCGGATGATATAGATAAAATGGATATTACAGCTGATCAATGGGTAAACCGCACTAGCATTCCTGAGTTTGACCCAGCAAGTCCAGACTATAAAATAAGGAAGATTAACTACCCATCCCGTTCTTATACTTATATCGGGTACAATCTTAAAAATCCACTGTTTCAGGATAAGAGAGTCAGGCAGGCTTTGACTTATCTTGTTGACAGAGAGAAAATCCTAAAAGTAGCTTATCATAATCTAGGAAGAATTGTTTCAGGCCCATTTTTTATAGACAGCCCTTATTATGATTCGTCAATAAAGCCTTATGCATTTGATCCTGATAAGGCAAAAGCTCTCCTGAAAGAAGTTGGCTGGGAGGATCATGACGGGGATGGAATTCTGGACAAGGATGGAAAGAAATTTGAGTTTAATGTCCTATCAATAGCTTCCAGTACAGTACAGGAAAAGATGTTTCCGATAATCGATGAAGATATGAAGAAAGCCGGAATTATGATGAATATAAACAAAGTGGAATGGTCGGTTTATATCCAACGATTAGAGCAGAAAAAATTTGATGTTGTTTCTCTTGGCTGGTCAATAGGACTTGATTCTGATCCTAGTCAGATTTGGCATAGCTCTACAGCAGATGTTGAGGCTTCAAGCAATCATATCGGCTTTAAAAATAAAGATATAGATGAGCTTCTAGAAAAACTTAAAACCTGTTTTAATGCCAAAGAGCGTATTATAATATGCCATAAAATTCATAAAATTTTAGACGAAGAACAGCCATACACATTCCTGTTCTGTCCTGATAAACTTATAGGCATAAATACTCGATACGAGAATGTACGACTCTTTCCTAAGTACCCAATCGTGCCCGATGATATTATGTGGATTCCGAAGGATAAACAGGGCGAACCCAAAAAAGTTAAATAAATGCGATTGATTCGCTGCGCTGCTTTTAATGGACAAAATTGCAAAAGTATTGGTTGATTTGAGCTTAAATAAGCATTTTGACTACCTTGTCCCGCCACACTTGCTGCAGTCAGTTAGCATAGGTTCACATGTAATAGTTCCTTTCAAGAGTAGGAGCATCGAAGGATTTGTCGTTTCTTTTCCTGCATCAACCTTTTATCGAGATAAGTTGAAAGAAATATATTCTTTGTGCGATAAGACCCCAACCATACCTGAAAATCTAATTGAGTTGGGAGCATGGATGGCTTCATACTATTGCTGCTCCAAGGAGCATGCAATACGCTCTTTACTTCCAGGCGCAGTACGAAGCGGCAGGATTTCAAAGAAAAGCATTTTATACATTTATATTATTGATACTCAGAAAGCCACAGAGTTTTTGTTCCACAGCAAGTCCAAATCTGAAGCTCAAAAAGAGGTAATTAAAACTCTTCTTCAGAGGCCTGATATGCCTCTGTCAACTCTTAAGAAAATAGCTGGAGTTTCTGATTCTGCAGTCACCTCTCTTCTGAAAAAAAATATCATTGGAAAGGAGTCTAGGCATGTAGATAGAGATCCATTTATGAACGAAATTATTCTGGATTCGGAGGCCCCCACTCTGACTTCTGAGCAAACTGAAGCCGTTAGAGTTATTACTGATATGCTTGATAAAAAAGAAAAGCAGACCACAGCATTGCTTTTCGGTGTAACAGGAAGCGGAAAGACAGAAGTTTACCTGAGAGCCATTGATGAGACGCTTAAAAAAGGTAAGGATTCGATAGTCCTTGTGCCGGAAATTGCTTTGACACCTCAAACTACCGAGAGATTCAGAGCCCGATTCGGTGATATGGTTTCAGTTTTGCATAGCGCTTTGAGTGATGGTGAGAGGTTTGATGAATGGATGAAAATCTATGAAGATAGAGTCAAAATTGTCGTCGGAGCCCGGAGCGCACTTTTTGCTCCATTCAAGAACCTTGGGCTTATAGTAGTGGATGAGGAACACGAAAACTCATACAAACAGGACGAAGCTCCGCGCTATCACGCCAGAGATGTCGCTGTTATGCGGGCTCATAGAGAAGGAGCCGTGGCAATTCTAGGTTCTGCTACGCCATCAATGGAATCCTATTACAATGCTCAGAGCGGTAAATACAAACTTCTAAAATTAGCTAAGAGAATTGACTCCAGGGTGATGCCAAAAGTTTTGACCGTAGATATGAGAGGTGATGCAGGTAATGGGACTAATGCGATGTTCTCAAAAGAATTGGTAGAGGCAGTTTACCATAGGCTTTCGAAAAATGAGCAGACAATCATTTTTCTTAACCGCAGAGGTTTTGCAACACATATGCTCTGCCTCTCCTGCGGGTATTCAGCAACATGTCGAAACTGCTCTATTGATTATACTTATCACAAATCTAAAGATTATCTTTCCTGTCATATGTGCGGAGATATAATTGAGGCGCATAAGAACTGTCCTGAGTGTAAGGCCCCAAATATCAAATATTCCGGAGTTGGAACTGAAAAAATTGAAGCTGTTGCTCAAAAACTCTTTGCTCATGCAAAAATTGCCAGAATGGATTCAGATACAATGACTCATAAAGGGGCATATGAAAAAGTATTGACTGATTTCAGGAAAGGAAAAATAGATATTCTGATAGGCACTCAGATGCTGGCTAAAGGTTTGGACTTTCCTAATGTAACTCTTGTCGGAATAATAAATGCGGACATGGGGCTTCATATTCCTGATTTCAGAGCATCTGAAAGAACTTTTCAATTGCTGACGCAAGTGGCAGGAAGGGCGGGACGGGGTGAAACGCCTGGTGAAGTTTTCATTCAGACCTATACTCCGACTCACGAGGCTATTCAGTGCGCTGTAAATCATGATTTTGAAAGATATTATGCATATGAATTACCCAATAGAGAAGAGCTTGATTATCCACCCAAAAGTCACTTGGCGATCATAAGATTTTCGAGTGTAAGCGAGAGTGCACTTATAGAATTAGCAGAAAGGTTTTGTGTGAGGCTTGAGGTTTTGAGGAATGATAAAATCAGAATTTCTCCTCTTGCGCCGTCAGTGATGCCGAAAATTAAGAATAAATTCAGGTATTCGATAGTGATGCGTGGCAATATCACATATAAACATAAGTCTTTTATCCAAGACCTAATTTTTAAAGAATTTAAGAGTAAAGAAGTATCAATAGTGGCCGATATAGATGCTTTGAATTTGCTGTAGGCCTTATTTGATGGATTGCCTGAATTTCTCTGTTAGGAGTTTAGCCTTATCGAGTTTGTCATAGTCTATTCGTTCAGGCGGTAGATATTGCTCTGCAATTAGGCAATATTCGCTTAATATGTCTTCTATAAGGATTAAGGAATCGTTGCTGATTTTTAATTTGATTTGGCCTGAATCTTCATTTTCATCGGAAGGTATAATGATTCGTTTTATGTATTTAGGCTTTATCCCATATGATTCAGAAATAAGCTGTTCTCTTATCTTTAATAATATTTGGGATATATTCTGATCAGTCGGCTTATTCTCAAGGTAAAATTGAACCGAATCGAGCATAATCAATGCTGGGGTAATTCTATGTCTAAAAGCTGCATCTTTTATTATGGATTCGAGTTTCTTGAGGGAAAGGCCTGTTGATGGTGTAGTCTCTATTTCAATAAATTCGTTATTTTTTAAACTTAGGACTAAATGGCAAGTTTGATTATCAGTCGGCGTTTGCTGGTGAGGTGCTTTTAATCCAACTAAAAAGTCAACCAGGTTTAATTCTTTAGACTTAAAAATAGAGGCAATACGGAGTTTTCCATTCTGATAAAGAGTCCACTTACTGCCCCTTGCGAAGTCAGTGCAGGAACTCTTCAATACTTTTATTTTTCCAGCAACATCACTTTTTGGAGAATCCCAAAGTATATAACTCCAATCATTTTCACGGAGGAGTTTACCAAGAAAATTTCTTAGTTCAGTAAGGTAATCTAGTTTATTGCATTCAATGAGTTCAAGGTGTTTAATGTAGGATCTAAGAGCTTCGCTGATGAGCTGATGTTGATCTTTTTTGAATCTCAAAGCCATGTTAAACTACTTTACCCGAAAACGAATGCGCAAGTACCGCTAGGAAATCATTTCAGGGAAAGCATTTAGATAGAATTCCTTAACTAGTGTAATAAGCCTTGCTTCATCCATCTTCCAGTCTAAGCTCTTCTTTCCTAGAATTGCTTCAACATTGCTGACATCAAATGTAATATTTGAAGCAAAGTAAGGATACAAGTCGCCTATAAATCTACCAACCATTTTCTCTCTTACAGTAGGCTTATCAATCTTTTCATGGAAAGAAAGGCCTTTCTTAAACTTAAGAATTTTGCATACTGCTGTAACAACATCTATCATATTGGCAGGACCTCTGCCGGTAACATGATAAGTTTTGTTCTTCGAAGGGAGCATACAGAGATCATAAATAGTATCCTGAACATAATCAATAGGAACAAAATAAATCTTGTCTGAGCCTTTTGTTTCCATTCTTAATTCTATTTCCATCGGCTCGTCAGGCATGGTACCTGTTTTGGCGCAGTATTGTTTTTTCAACATGCCAAAGAACTCGAGAACTCTATAGAAAGCTAACGGTTTTCTTATTTTTCCATCTTTAAGTCTGCCAACTATGATTGAAGGTCTATAAACTGTGAATGGAATTCCTGAAGTTCTAATTAGAGTTTCAGCGGCATATTTGCTCTTTTCATAGGAGTTATTGAAAGTGGCATTTGGAATCAATCCGGTATCTTCTAGGACTACACCGCTAGCTTTACCTGCGACATAGGCTGTGCTCACATGATGAATGGAGGATACTTTTA
>JBAXXY010000173.1:0-5482 GCA_037127655.1 Lentisphaerota bacterium | reverse complement strand
TACCAAGGACACCATTATTACTATCTGTTCTGTTGAGTCTGAGATAATATCAACTTTTTTAGATAGAAAGGTTAAAAACTTCTCGATTAAGAATAAAGAAAAATTCATATGTATGATCTTCATAAGAACTGCTAGTCTATATCTAAAGCACCTCAAACAAATTCATAATATGACAAGTGAACTTGAAAGAGCACTTCAAGCTTCAATGAAGAATAAAGACTTGATTAAACTTATGAATATAGAACAGAGCCTGGTGTACTTCAGTACATCCTTGAAGGCTAATGAAATAATGATTGGAAGGCTCTCTGGCACTAAGAAATTCGAGATAAGCGACGATGACAGAGATTTGCTGGAAGATGTGTGGGTAGAGTATAGACAAGCCATTGAGATGGCAAAAGTTTACAGCCATATCTTAAGCAATATGCTCAACGCATTCTCTTCTCTTATTGGTAATAGAATTAATAAAGTAATGAAATTTCTGGCTTCAGTTACTATAGTTTTGCTTCTGCCTACACTTGTAGCCAATATTTATGGAATGAACATTCCTCTTCCGTTACAGAAATCGCCCTACGCATTCATCTTCATCATGGTGCTTTCCCTTATTCTAGCCGGGACAACAGCTATTTTGTTCCTAAAGAAAAAGTAATTTTACATTGTTAGGACTTGGTTAGTTAGCAGTTTGTAATCCTCTCAGTATTTACCCTTAGGCGTATATGGATTACAATTGTATAATCATAATTAAACTTACAATATTGAGCTAATCTCCTTAATTATGGAGAATATTTAGGATATATCCTATGTTTAAAAATTTAACAAGAACGCTCGTAATATGCTTGCTTGCGCTCATTGTGCTGATGTTTTTGACGCTGATTGTCATGAGCTGGCCTGCGATCCAGAAATTCGGGTTTTCTTTCATATATTCGACTGAATGGAATCCGGTCACGGAAATGTTCGGAGCACTTCCCATAATCCTGGGAACCCTGATAACTTCCTTTATAGCAATCTTGATAGCCGTGCCGATCAGTTTCTGCATAGCAATATTCCTGACACAGATTATTCCCGCAAAAATAAGCATAGTGCTTGCGCAGGTAATAGAGCTGATGGCTGCTATTCCAAGCATAATTTACGGGATGTGGGGATTATTTGTCTTTGCGCCGTTTCTCAGTGAATATATTCAGCCGTATCTGATTAATGCATTCGCGAATATTCCCGTATTGAACTTCATATTCGGCGGCTATTCTATAGGCATCGGGGTTTTTACAGCAGGGATAATACTTTCATTTATGATTATCCCGCTTATTTCCTCCGTCGTAAGGGATGTGGTAAATGCTGTTCCTTCTGTTATGAAAGAAGCGGCATACTCAACTGGCGCTACACGATTTGAATTTGTTTTTAAAATACTCCTTCCATACTGCAAGCACGGGATATTCGGGGCATTGATACTCGGGCTTGGCAGAGCTCTCGGAGAAACAATGGCAGTGACTTTTATAATAGGAAATAGCCATCAGCTATTTGAGGGCCTTTTCATGCCTGGCACGACAATTTCTGCGACGATCGCAAACGAGTTTGCCGAAGCAATGGGGAAGATTTACCCGGCGGCTCTTATTGAATTGAGCTTAATTCTTTTCGTGATTACATTCATCGTGTTATCCATATCTAGATATTTCCTTAAGAGAGGGGGCAATCAATGAGTATGTTTGATGATAAGAAGAGAATGAGAAGACATACTTTAAACACTATCTTCACGGTTATTTGCTATATTTCGGTCGCCATCGGAGTAGCCGTCCTGGCCTCAACGATGTACACCCTTTTTTCCAAAGGGATAATGGCAATAAATCTGAGCTTGTTTATTGAAAATCTTCCTCCGCTCGGGGCTGATGGCGGTTTAAAAAATGCCATACTGGGCAGTTTAATCATAACTGTATCGGCTGTTGTTATTTCAGCGCCTATCGGAATTTTGATTGCTACAAATCTGACTGAATTTCCTACCAAGGGCAAACTCGGGTCTGCTGTAAGATTCGTAAATGACATTCTTCTGAGCGCCCCGTCAATAATTATAGGTTTATTTGTTTACTCAATAGTTGTAAGGGCCTTAGGTCATTTCTCAGCCCTGGCAGGTATTATAGCTCTTGCGTTGATTGCTATTCCGATGATTGTAAGAACGAGTGAAGATGTGATGAAAATAATTCCATCTAACCTTAGAGAAGCGGCTGTATCGCTGGGCGTGCCAAGATGGAAAGTTACCGTCTTTGTTATCTATAAAACGGCGAAAGCAGGTTTAATTACCGGCGTGATACTTGCAATGGCGAGAGTCGCAGGAGAAACGGCCCCATTGCTTTTCACGGTTCTGAATAATCAGTTTCCGAACTACAATATTTTAACTCCGATGGCTAATTTGCCTGTAGTGATGTTTCAATATGCGATGAGTCCCTACGAGAATTCACAGCAACTTGCCTGGGCGGCGGCATTCCTAATTACAATGGCGATACTTTTTACTAACATACTTACTAGATTCTTTTTCAGCAGATCTAGAAATAAATAACAGCAGTGAGGGTTTATGGCTATCGGTGACACAAGCAGTTTAATTAGTAGTAAAATTCATATTTCTGTTAAAAATCTCAATTTCTTCTATGGGAAGACGCAGACACTGTTTAATGTTAATCTGGATTTCCATAGGAATAAGATAACTGCCATTATGGGGCATTCCGGCTCAGGGAAGTCAACTTTGCTTAGAATCCTAAATAGAATATATGAACTATATCCCGAGCATCATGCCACTGGCGAGGTTATTTTCGAAGGAAAAAATATTCTGGACAAGCGCTATGATGTAGAAAAACTTAGAACCAGAATAGGCATGGTGTTCCAGAAGCCCACTCCTTTCCCGATGTCTATATACAACAACATTGCTTTCGCTCTTAAAAACAATCAGAAACTTTCAAATTTTTCAATGAATAAAAGGGTTCGTAAATCCTTAGGGCAGGCTACATTGTGGAAAGAAGTAAAAGAAGATCTTAAAAGATCAGGGACTGCTCTATCTGGAGGTCAACAGCAAAGGTTATGCATCGCCAGGACGCTTGCAATGCAGCCTGATATCTTGTTACTAGACGAACCTACTTCAGCTCTCGACCCTATATCTACTGAGAAAGTTGAGACAGTCATTCTTGAACTAGCTAAGACATACACGGTGATTCTTGTCACGCATAATCTCAGGCAGGCCGAAAGAGTGGCAGATTTCGTTGTCTTTATGAAGGAAGGAGAGATCAAGGAGGCAAGCGAGAAGAAAGAATTTTTCAATAACCCTCAAAGAAAATCGACTCAAACATTCTTAAAATATTTTTAAACTAATAATCAAGGAAAGTTATGAAAGCCAGGAAGTTGGTATTATCAGCAATAGCCGCGGCAAGCTGTTTAGTTTTTGCTAACGCAGTTTTGGGAGCAACTACAATAACAGGAGCAGGTTCTTCATTTGTTTATCCTGTTCTTTCACAGTGGGCTCAAACATATAACAAAGAAACCGGCATTCAGATAAACTATCAGCCAATTGGTTCGGGCGGCGGTCTTACACAGCTTAGCGCTAAAACAGTAAACTTCGCCGCTTCAGACGCTCCGCAGGACATAGCCACGCTAAATAGCAAAGGTTATATCCAGTTCCCGGTTATCGTGGGCGGAATAGTTTTGATTGTTAATATAAGCGGCATAGTGCCCGATCAGCTTGTACTTGACGGCAAGACTCTTGGAGATATCTATCTGGGCAAAATAACCAAATGGAATGATCCGAGCATAGCAAAACTTAATCCCAATACCAAGCTTCCTGACAAGAAGATTGTCTTGACAAGAAGAGCAGATGGTTCTGGAACGACATTCAATTTTACCAATTACCTTTCAAAAGTAAATTCTGATTGGAAATCAAAAGTTGGATCTTCTACAGATGTGCAGTGGCAGGGAATGACTATCGGAGCTAAAGGCAATGCCGGTGTGGCCACGCAGGTCAAGACAATCCCAAATACAATCGGTTATGTTGAATACGCTTATGCAAAACAAAATAAGCTTACCACTGTAAAAATGGTTAACAATGCAGGTGAAATTGTCTCAGCCAATGCTAATACTTTTAAAGAAGCCGCGGCAAACGCAGTGTGGGATCCGGCTAATGGGTTTAATCTGGTTCTTACAGATGCTCCTGGCAAAAACAGCTGGCCTATTGATGCTTCGACATTTGTCCTTATGTACAAGGATTCTTTAAGCAAGGATGAAGGTAAAGCTATCATTAAGTTCTTTAGTTGGGTATTTGCAAATGGGCAGGATCAGGCAAAAGCTCTGGATTATGTGCCTATTCCCGATAATGTGGTTAAAATGGTAGAGGACAATTGGAAGTAAATAAAATTCGGATTATTAAAATGAACTCATTAAGCATATTCAAAAGAGCAATAGTTCCTGTTCTTGCTTTCTTTTTTCTCTCAATCCAGGCGTTTCCTGTCGCTATAACTGGTGCTGGTTCAAGTTTCATCTACCCTATCATGACAGCTGTAGCTAAAATGTACTATGATAAAACAGGGAAAGAGATCAATTACCAAGCTGTAGGTTCAAGCACCGGTATCGCAATGATGAATCAAGGAACTGTTGACTTTTGCGCGACCGAAATCCTTGAAAAATTAAATGCTGCTGACGAAGGCGAATACTTAGCTGTTCCAATAGGCGCCAGCGGGATAGTGCCTGTAGTTCACATAGAAGGAGTCAAAGATAATCAGTTAGTCTTGAACGGTAACATTATTGTTTCAATTTACCTTGGAACTATTACCTACTGGGATGATCCTGCGATAAAAAGGTTAAATCCAGATCTTGAACTGCCTCACAATAGAATTGTGCTTATTACGCGAATAGGGATGTCAGGAACCACATATATATTTTCCAAATATCTTTCTATGATAAGTTTGGAGTGGAACCACAAAGTGGGAGCCGCCAGTATTCTGAACTGGCCTCAGTCATCCATCGGAGGATTGGATAATGCAGGAGTGGCAAACTATATAAAGCTAATAAAAAACAGTATCGGTTACATAGAATATAAATACTTTGTAGCTAACTCATTGCCGGCTAAAGTCAGAATGCTTAATAATGAGAATAAGATTATTACAGCCTCTTATGATTCTTTTTATTCAGCAATTAACAATTATGACTGGAGCAGCAGGTCTTTGTTGATAAATGAACCTGGGGGAAACTCTTGGCCTATTATAGGGCTGACATATTTTGTCACCAAAAAAGACAAGATGAATGAAGAGCTTAAACATTTTATTGAGTTTATGATAAAAGATCCCGCGGCGAGGGATAAAGCTAAAGAAATGGGATATGTGCTGCCGGACAATGTACTCTATTTTGAAGTCAAAAAATAAACCAACATAAGAATGATTGGTCAATTTAGGATAAAAATAAAAGTGGCGGAGAGATAGGGATTCGAACCCTAGGTAGAGTTACCTCTACACAACATTTC
>JBAXXY010000172.1:0-5620 GCA_037127655.1 Lentisphaerota bacterium | reverse complement strand
ATTTTTTCTGTTTGATTCAATTCTCCGGGATGATAGACTTCATCAATGAATAATTTTGTTATCCACCATCTATCTTGATAATCACTATACCTACGCAATTTATAATTATGTACTTCTCTTGATTTAGCATTTTCTAAATCAATTTTTGTATTTTTTTGATTTATTGTTTCAATTCCATTTTGACCAACTCTTGCAAGAGTTTTCAGAACATGATCAAACATATACTTCAAAGCCTCATGTTCTGGAATTAAAATAAACTCGTCATAAATGAATGTCCCCGCGTGAGAGTTTACAATGTCGCTTACTGTAGGGTAGAACATTTGGTTGAGCTTATCATTTATAGCAGGGAATGACCAAACAACAGAATGAATAATCTCTCCTCTTTTATAGTGTTCTTGAGAAATTTTCCGTAAACTTTGAACAAGCCATTGTCCGAATGCTTCAGTCCCTGATTCTGTTCTATCTTTCTTGTCAAAATCTACTGAAAGAGATTCACAATAAGATGAAGTAGGTTTTGGTCCGATACAGCGTCTTATTTTCAAAATATTTCCCGATAGATCAGATTGAGCTACAATAAATTTCGTATAGGTTGAACCCATATCCATAAAAAGATGGACTAGATTATCATTAACAGGAATGGAAGTGGCGTCATACTTTGCTTCAATTGAATGTGTTATAGATTTTTCTTCAAAATCGAATTCAAAATGAATTATAGATTTCTCACTTAATCGTCTATAATCTTTTAAGGAAATATTATTTACATATAAAGTGTAGAAAGTATCTTTTTTATCAATTCGAGTTGATAGTTTTTGATTAATTACAGGATTACGATCGTCATCTATATAAACCCTAAGTGAAGTCAACCATCCGCGAGCATCAGTTTTTATTCTGATTTTGTAAAACTCGATGCAATGTGACAAAATAAATTCACTAGTATCACAATCAAGCTTTGCAATTTCATTTGAAGATCGTTTAAGTTCTTCATCGAAGTTTATAAATTCGATCTCAGGACTAATTGTAAAAAAATCTCTGGCTTTCCCGAAATAGTCAATCCATTCAGAATCAAACTTAAAGGATATATTGTATTCAATTTGATTGAGGTCATAGGTCAAGATGTTTTCAATATATTTTTTAACATTCAAGCAATTGATTTTATATAGACTATTATTTTTTTTATGAGCTTTAATATACTCATTCAATCTCTCTTGCAGGAATTCCTTTTTTTCAGAATATAGCCAGGGAAAACGAGTCGCTTCGATATTGGCAATCGTGATAGACCTATCTTCCTTCAATATGAATTGAATATATGCATTAATGTTATTACTGGAATGTACAGAGAATGGGTCGGCAGGCTCTTCTTCATTAGGATAGTCCAAGAGAAGTAATTCTTTCTTGTGATAAGAATTATCGTCAATAATTATTTTTTTCTCTAGATTTTCAACCTGTTCTTCTTTAACAAGATCAAATGTTTTAAGATAATCAGCCCTGTTATAACTCTCTTGTTCATCGTCATTCTGCTCAGAAATATTGTCTATATTTCCGGCATACTGTTTCATCTTTCTCATTTTCGCATTCCTCGTTAGAAAACTTACAAAGCTCATTATGCTTTAATCCCCCACAAAATCATTCCGGCAAGTAAAGGGAATGGTATCGTGCAAATTATAAAAATCACTATTATTCAAGTTCATACATCAAAGATAAATATTTTATTTCTATCTTAAACTTAACATCCTTGCTAGAACAAAATGCGTCACTGTTGGTAAGCGAAGGAACTAAAAATTAAAAAAATTAAGAATGAATCGCAACTACTTTCTGGGCTTGTTCTCTTATATCTCAGCCAGTCCTTTTGGCTTGATGACTTCTGTGTTCAATTTATTAAAAAGATAATTTACTGCGTTGCCACAGTAAATTATCTGTCTTTATTCTCTTAAGAACGCTCTGCCCCATCAGTTAGCGCAGATGGCAACAGCTTATGATTAGCCTTTAAGCGCAAACATCAAATTGTTGAAAAATCTGATGCCGTACAACCAAGCATCCAGGGGTTTAAGATTTCATTGACCTTCTGTTGAGCTATGCTAAAAGTCTTAAATGAGTCATGCAAGCTGTTAAAACTCTGAATATTCCTTGTATTGATTATTTCGTCATTATCGGCATTAGAGAATTTTCCAGCTAATTTTTTATATCTATCTAATGTGTATTCGTATTTTTCCTGGGCATATTTGAGTTCAGTTAAAAATCTGGATTGTCTTTCAGAAAGGAATGCATGCTCTGTAAAAAGCACTTCATGATCCTTATAATCATCGCAAGACTGATTAAGCATATCAGCAGTTGCCTTGTTGGTACTTAGAATTTTATCTAAATTATTCCAAGTATCCTCGCACTCACTCCATGCAGATTTAAGATGGTCTGGAGTTATTTTTTCTACATCGATTAGTTCATCGTATTTCTCTCTGGCCTTTTTTTCAATTTTTAGATTTTTAATAAGAGAGTTCCAGATATGATCTTCTCTTTTCCTAATTAGCTCATTTTTGCCAGAGTACCCATGATGATTGGCTGATGGTATGAATTTAGCTAATTCCTTATGATACATATCAACAGCTTGTAGATATTTATCTTTCAAAGCCGAATCTTTCTTTTCTAATGTTTTGCCAAAAGCTCTTAAACATTCAACATTCTGCTTGCTGCAAAGTTGATTTATTTTCTTAGTGCTTTCTTTCAATTGAGATTCATACATTGTTACAGTGGTCCATATAGAATCGCACTTTTCCCATAAACCTTTAAGTTTTTCAGTATTCTGTTTAATTTCATCCTTAGATTGAATGGCTTTGTCAGATTCAAAAGACCCGTCTGATATATTCTTCTTGTTGTTTTTCATGCTCTTTCCTTAATTATTAAATTTTATCTTTATAGATTCTTTAGTTTATTGATCCGTGAAATCATTTGTTACTTTGATCCGGCGGCACTTGCTTCCTAATTCGCCTCCTTCTTGCATTAGCCTCGTCAGATTGCTTGATTTAAAGTTGCTTTTGATCGATCTTCCTGTCCATTTTGATTCAGTTCTTTCCTTGTGTTCCTCCTTTGTTATTAATTTGTCCGAATAGTTTCGGATTAATTTTTACGAAAACACACAAGATAGATGTTCGGATAGGACAAAATGCGTCATGGTCAACAACAGTTTTGCTGTTATAATGGGAAAGACTACTTTTCTATAAACTTAAAATTATGTAACAAAGGTGGCTAATTAATGAACATAAATAAGAAGCAATTGTACAGGCTGGTTAAATTTGTAGGAGAACTTAAGGAAAACCGTTATCCCAACTGCAAGTCTTTTTCTGATGAATTACAAAATTCTGACATTGACGATAATGTAAATATAAGATGTTCGGCAAAAACTATTCAAAGAGACATAAGACTGCTCAAGGAATACTTCGATGCTCCTATAGAGTTCAATGCGGAAATAAATGGCTTCTATCTTAGCAATCACGGATGGGATTTCAATGTTCCCCTGTATTCCGAAGAGGAACTTCTTGCTTCTGTACTTGGAGCAAAGTTTGCCCAGGATCTAATGCCTGAGCCAATTAAATCCGAAATCCGCAGAGCTGTCGATATGCAGTTATCCGACAATAACCCAGACTTTCTCGATACAGCAACGATTTCTACATTCATAGCCGCGTCTGGTGTCAAAGTTAAAATAAATCCAGTGGCATTTGGCAAACTCTTTAAAGCCTGGCAGCACCACAAGTCAGTTAAAATCCGCTACAAAGGACATAATGATCTGAAAGAGGCTGAAAGGCAGATAGATCCTTATGTGATAACTTACTATAATTCAGCTTGGTATGTGAAAGCCTACTGCCATTTAAGAAATGAAGTAAGAGTTTTTGCTATTCACAGAATATCTCAGGTGGAACTGCTTAATACAACATTCGATGTTCCTACAGATATTCTCAAAGACCCTATCATCAGGCAGCCTTTTGAGTTTGATGAAGTTAAAAATATCGAGATATGGTGTTCTCCAGAGATAGCAGGATATGTCCTTGAACGGAGTCAGGCTTATAAGCAGACCTATGAGATGAACGAGGATGGCTCTGTAAATCTCCACATAGAATCTGCTTCTCCGTATTCTATTGCAAAGTGGATACTATCTGAAGGCGGTAATGCAAAATTAATCAAACCTAAAGAACTTGCTGACGACATCAAAAAACAGGCTGAGAGAATTATTGCAATTCACAACTAAAGCAAAGGTTATCTCTGATTTGTATCTTTTTGATAATGCTTATTATTTCCAGAGTATTCGGATTTGATTTATTTATTGAATGTATTACACTTGTGTTACGGAGGTGAGTTATGGCTAGTATAAGATTGCCTGAAGTTCAGGAAAGATTTATTGAGAAAATTGCAGTGCTTGAGCACAAGACCAAATCTGACATAGTTAAAGAAGCTATCAGCGAATACTTGAAGAGGTATGATCTTTTGCAAACTCCTTATGAGTTAGGCAAGGAAAGCTTTGGAAAGTTTGGCAGCGGCAAAGGTTTCTTGTCTAAAGAATATAAAACTCTTCTTAATGATAGGCTAAATGCAAAACATACTCATTGATGCTGGGCCTCTCATAGCTCTTTTTGACAGGGATGACAAATATTTTGCACCTGCGCTTAAATTTATAAAAAACTTCAAAGGGATACTATTAACTACCTGGCCTGTAATTACTGAAGTTCACCATATGCTTCATTTCAGCCCGAATGTTCAGATAAGCTTTCTTGAATGGGTAGGCAAATACGGACTAAGGTTGATAGATATAAAACAAGATGACTTAAAGAGGATTATAGAGCTATCTACAAAATACAGAGATATTCCGATGGATTTGGCAGATGCTTCTCTCGTTTACCTTGCTGAGAAGCTCAACATTTATGACATAGCTACAATTGACAGAGAGTATTTCATTTACAGGACAAAAGACAAAAAATTCCTAAGCAACATTTTTGCTGAATATTACAGCCATGCATAACTTACGCCAGATAAACTCAGCGAAGCACAAGATTTTATTGTCTCAGAATTACCTCGTATAATTGTAATGAAAAAAGCCCTGAATTGCTCAGGGCAGATTAAATCTCAGATTTGAGAAAAATTAGCTAAGCAAGTGGTCTTCCCATAACACTTTTGTTGTGGTGGGGATAGGGAGATTCTAAATAGAGCTACAGGAAGACCGCCAATTATTATAGCAGGCAATACTCAGAAGCAACAACTAATCAAGAATTTTTTATCTCAGCAGGTGATGGAAATCCCGCGTTAACTTTATCAGACGACAATGGAAGCTGGACCGAGCTTGATATAAGCGGAACAGTATAGAACAGGAATTCTTCTTTGTGGTTAATGTTTTTCATTTCTTACTTGGTCTATGTCACATGGTATTTTCTTCATTTTATAAAACTTTAAAATATACTCCGATAACAGACAAATAAAGCAAACCTATTAGTTTTACTAATTTGAGGTCTAATGAGTCTTTTTTGTTTTTAATTCAAATTGTCTAGGAACGCAGATACTATACCATTTGTCCAGCCGAAACCATCCTGGAGGGTATATTCTCCGCCGCCAGCTTCTAGTGTAAGGTCGCAGACATTGTATT
>JBAXXY010000171.1:0-5641 GCA_037127655.1 Lentisphaerota bacterium | reverse complement strand
ATATTAGATGGCAGCCTGATATAGATGAAATAGACAGGATCATATCAACTCATACGATGGCATTCGATAAAGACTGTTATCTTGCATCAGGCGGTGCTGCAGGTGCTCTACTCGCATCTTCTAAGATGTATAATAAGCTAGGTGGTTTTTTTTATAAATACTCAGGTTATGGGTATTCTGACTACGACGCTATGGAGATATTTTCCCGCTACCACTCTTATGCAGATACCATGAGTTTTGGCATTTTCTCCTATCATATGGGACATTCGAAAAATTCAGTGGCTCAGAAGGAGCGGTTACGCGTTCATAAACTCAAATTCATTGAAATCAGACCTCTTTCATGGAAAGAATGCGAACCAAATGATTGGGGAATGGCAGATAAAATCTTTGACTTTCAAATTCCCAAGACAGGTGCCCCTGATTATCTCATGCGAACCGTGCGTAATGATTTCCTTGACCAGACGACATTAAATACGATTGGCAATATGGACATCAAGAAAATAGTTTTAAGAACTATCACATCTCTAAATTATACGAAGAAAGATATATGCCCGACTGGAAAGCAAATCCAAAATTTGGATGCCATGTATATATTGTCATGGTGGGCGACGCATTCGCCGCCTAGCTCTTTTCTAGTTTGCCCTTTTGACATTAGAGCTGCAGCCGCAATTTCTACTGCTGGAAGTTTGTGTACAGATATTTATGCGATACTTAATCAGGAAGGGGTTATAAAACTCAAAGATTCTTGGGCAAGCCACGCAAATAATTTACAGCACTTTTTTAAACATAAAGGCTATCTTCGTGTGGTTAACGGCCCTATAAAAACAGCAATTGAACGTCTTTTAAATTCTATGATACGAAAGCCTTCATTTGACCTGATTTTATTTCAATTGCATAAGCTTGATGATTCATGGCAAAATGTTCTAAGTCAGGCTTGGGAAAGATTAACTCCTGGCGGTGCAATAGTTTTCTGCGAAGATTCAGCGCAAATATTCAATATTCAATGGGATAAAATTAAAGGAATTATAGGTATTTCTGCTCAGTACATCAAGTTTACGGATTGTAATGCCGGAGTTGTAATTCGGCTTAAAAACCTTGACGGATGCGAAGCTATAACCACCTCTTTAGAATTATATAATGGCCGAAAGTTAAGTTGCCTGGATATATACCTATATTGGCTCAATAAATTATTTGACAAATTTACGCACAAAATCTTTGGTTTATATTCTAGATTTGTTCATTGGACTTTGAAAAATTAAGAACTATAATCCTGATACTTTAAATAATATTAATATGCACTTAACTTCAAGAAGGTTTAGCCGTGTATAATGAAATTTCTAAATGTCGAATTAGCGGCAGTAAAAATCTTATAACGGTACTTTCTCTAGGAGAGCAATTTTTGACTGGTGTTTTTCCGAAGTCTCCTACAGAGAAAGTAACCAAAGGCCCGCTTGATCTGGTCTGGTGTCCTGACAGCGGACTGCTTCAACTGAAGCAATCATACGATGTGAATGAGTTATATGGAGAAAATTATGGTTACAGATCTGGACTAAATGTTTCAATGGTAAAACATTTGGAACAGAAAATAAGAACAATTGAACAGTATGTAAAGCCTGAAACTTCTGATTTAGTTGTGGATATTGGAAGCAATGATGCGACTTCTCTAAAAGCGTATAGAGGAAAATTCCGAAAAGTTGGGATAGATCCCACTGGCAATAAGTTTAAAGAATTTTACACTAATGATATTATTCTACTCCCTGATTTCTTTTCCGGAGAAACCTTCTTTTCGGCTTTTAACAAAAATGACAGAGCAAAAATTATTACTTCAATTGCAATGTTTTATGATTTGGAAGAACCCAAACGCTTTATCATGGATATAGAATCAGTGCTAGCTGATGACGGAGTGTGGCATTTTGAACAAAGCTATATGCCAAGTATGCTTCGCACTAACTCTTATGACACAATATGCCATGAACATCTTGAGTTTTACTCATTCAAAGTAGTAAAAGAGATGCTGGAGGATTGCAGCATGCGTGTTATTGATGTTCAGATGAATGCCATTAACGGTGGAAGTTTTGCTGTGACAGCATGCAAAGCTAAAGCCCAATACAAATCTAATCTCCCAGTCATTAAATGGATGTTAAAGCAGGAAAGTGATATGGGGCTTGACACACCTAAGCCATATAGAGATTTTGAGGAGCGAGTATTCAGGCATAGGAAGAGCCTTAGAGAACTTATTGAGGCATTGGTTGATGATGGGAAAACAATAATCGGATATGGCGCCAGCACAAAAGGAAATGTACTCCTGCAATTTTGCGGACTTACTTCAAGGCATATTCCTTATATCGCTGAAGTTAATCAAGAGAAGTTTGGTTCCTACACTCCAGGTACAAATATTCCAATAATTTCAGAAAAAGAAGCTAAAGCAATGAATCCTGATTACCTTCTTGTCCTTCCATGGCATTTTAAGCATACTATTCTGGATCGTGAAAAAGAGTACATTAGAAATGGAGGGAAATTCATTTTCCCGCTGCCAGAAATTGAAATAATATAGAAATCGATAATGAAATATTTAAAATCCCTGATAAAAGAAGCTGTTTATTCATTAGTCCCTCCTCCTTCACGCTCAGGGATGATTTCTTATTCTCAAGCTGGCGAAGATCTCATTATGAATTTTTTATTCATGGATAAGAATATTGACAGAATTGAATATCTAGACATAGGTACAAATCTACCTGACATATGTAATAATACTTTTATGTTTTATGTCAAAGGAAACCATGGCGTATGCGTGGAAGCTAATCCAGAGCTGATAGAAGATATTAAAAGTAAAAGAGTAAGAGATAAAGTAATTAATGCTGGCGTCTCTGTAAAAAGCGACTATGTAGGCGAGTTATATATATTCGATAGCAATCAAATAAGTACTTTTAATAAAAATGAAGCTGATAAAAGGATTAATAGTGGTAAGTATAAAATTATTGATACTGTGAAAGTTCCTATGGTCAGTATTAACCGTTTAATAAAAGAAAATTTTAAACCATTCCCTCATCTGTTATCTTTGGACATTGAAGGGTTAGACTTTGAAGTAATAAAGACGCTTGATTTTGATCTCTATCCAATTCCTGTTATCTGCATGGAAACATGCGCTTACAGCGAAAATCATATTCGAACTAAAGATAATTCGATATTAGATTTCATGGAATCAAAAGATTATGAAGTTTATGCAGATACTTATATCAATACAATTTTTGTAAATAGAACTTGGTTTTATTCATGAAGAGTATAATTATCGGGATAAATGGGCAGGACGGATATTATCTGTCAAACCTACTTCGCTTAAATAAAATTGAAGTATTTGGGCTAGATAGTACGCCTGGTACTTGGCTTACAGGGGATGTCGGCAATTTTGAAATAGTCCAATCTCTTATCAAATCATATAAGCCTGACTATCTCTTTCACTTTGCGGCTATCTCCACAACGAAACATGAGGCTCTATTCGATAATCATTCAGCAATAAGCACCGGAACTTTGAATATCCTTGAAAGCGTTAAGCTTCATTCACCTGGAACTAAAGTTTTTTTATCTGGAAGTGCAATGCAGTTTAAGAATAAAGGAGTGCCGATAGATGAGCAAACACCTTTTGATGCAAGCAGTCCGTATTCTGTTGCAAGAATTCATTCGATCTATTCAGGCAGGTATTTCCGAAACTCTTTTGGATTGAAAGTATATGCAGGATACTTTTTCAATCATGATAGCCCATTGAGAACTGAACAACATCTAAATCAGAAAATAGCTGCTACTGCCAAAAGAGTAGCAAAAGGTAGTCAGGAAAAGCTCGAGATTGGTAATATCGAAGTGCAGAAGGAATTTAATTTTGCAGGAGATATAGTCGAAGCCATATGGGCTTTGGTAAATCAGGAACAGATATTTGAAGCAGTAATAGGCTCTGGGGAAGCGCATAGTATAAGGGAATGGATTGAATACTGTTTTAAAAAAGTGGGTTTAAAATGGCAAGATTTTGTTATTCCTAATAAAAATTTTATACCAGAATATGAAATATTAGTTAGTAATCCTAAACTAATCAAAAGCATAGGTTGGAAACCAAAAAACAGCTTCAATCAATTAGCTGATTTGATGATGGGTAATACAGGAGCATGAGGTTTTTAGTTGTACTGACATCTTATCCTTTCCCACCTCGTACAGGTAATACGATTCTTGCATACAACAGCATAAAGCACTTATCAAGAGATCATGAGATCGACTGTATATGCCTTGAATCTGAAAAATATTCTCACAATGAAGTAGAATTTGTTAAGAAACTTGTATTGATACCTCACAGGCAAACTCCAAAATATTTATTAAGGATTACTTCTAAGATTTACATGCTGTTGGGAATTCCTCCATCTGTCTATCTATACTCTTCCCGTAAAATGAGAGATAAAGTAAGTGAGATGATCGATACAGGAAAATATGATGCCATTCTTTTGTTTGAGATGAATACAATACAGTATTGCCCCACTTACAGTTATAAATATATTATAGTTAATATCGAAGATCCACAGTCTATAAAAATAATGCGTATGGCCTCATTGAAAGTGTGGTCATTTTTGCAGAGAATAAAACTGTTGCTATTTGGTAAAATAACTGAATCCTATGAAAAGAAAATTCTTCCTAAAATGGCAAAAGTTCTGTTGCTATCTGAATCCGATATTCAGGACTTCAAGAAGCAATATAATTATAAAAATTTAGGATTTGTTTCATATGGAATTCACAAACATCCGCAGAAAGATATTCTCGGGTATAATGAACGCACTGAAGGAATGATCCTTTTTTCAGGAAATATGTTCCATCCACCGAATGTAGATGGAGCACTTTTCTTTTTGCAGCAAATATTCCCTTTGGTGCGGCAAAAGTATAACAGTGCTAAATTATGGATTGTTGGCGCAGATCCAGACATTCGAATATATGAAGCCGCAAAATGTTTTGGAAAAAATGTAGTCATTACAGGCAGGGTTAATGATATATCTGAGTATTTACGGATATCTATAGTTAGCATTTGTACTGTAAGATTAAAAATTGGAGTACAAACAAAAATACTCGAAGCATTATCTTGGGGGACTCCAGTTGTTACACTGAGTGCAGGCAACAGCGGAATTGGTGCAATACCGGGTCAAGAGTTGTTTGTTGAAGACAATCCTAAACATTTTGCCGCCCGTATTACAGAGCTTCTTAGAGGTGAAAACTGGAATCAATTGTCAGACAAAGGAAGAACTTTTGTTGAAACTCAGTTCTCTTGGGAGAAGAGCGTAGAACAGTTAAATAAATATATTGAACAGCAAAAAAACTAAAAAATGACTTATATAATTTTGCTCAACTGGAATCAGTGGAAATTAACTGAGCAGTGTTTGACATCTATCTTTAAATCAAGTTATTCTAGTTTTCAAGTCGTACTTGTCGACAACGCCTCAGGAATTGAACATCATCAAGAGATGCTCTCACATTTTTATAGAATAGCATTTATCAGCAATCCATTCAATTATGGTTTTGGGAAAGGAAATAATCCTGGGATAAAATATGCCATAGAAAATGGGGCAGATTATATTTGGTTGTTAAATAATGATACAATTATTGAAGAGAATAC
>JBAXXY010000170.1:0-5643 GCA_037127655.1 Lentisphaerota bacterium | reverse complement strand
GATAAACTCACAGTTCAGCAGAAGGCTTCATTTGACAAAGTTATAGCTGTAATCAGAGCCATCAATGCTCTTCCACAAGAACCAGTCTATAGGCATATGGACATAGTCTTTGATGCAATCGCAACCACTATGGATCTTTCACAGGAAACACTTACTCCAGCTATAGTAAAAGCAAAACTCGACCCTCTTCTTGACAAAGTAGGAAATGCCATCAAGGCTGAGTACGGAGCGAACTCAATAGCAATGGCTCACTTCACAGCTTTTAGAAAGATTGCCGAGAATGTTTTTGTAATTGTTAGCAATGGACAAATAGGCTGGACTTCAGAGAATCTGACAACACTTATCAATGCTTTCACTGTGCTTGCAGTTTCTATCAGCAACAAGGAAATATCAGTTGATACACTCATTAAGTTCAATGAAGGAATGATGCAGGTCATAGCCAACAATGGCGGCTGGTCTTTCGAGAACTCCGAAGCAATAGTCGGAATTATTGACGGACTTCAGACCTTCGTTCAGCATCCGCTCCTGGCTCAGCTAAAAGAACAAATCATAAAGTTAAAAAACTAATTTCAAATCTCCAACACAAAAGCGCAGTCTTTTAATTCAGGCTGCGCTTCTCTTATTTGTATCTATTCTAATTCAATTACAGCCGGAATTGGCCAGGATTCAGGATCTGTCAGTATTTTAATAAATTCAGGTTTAGGAGCATAGGAGCGGCCTGTTAAATAGAATAGACCTGAAGGTGATGGTAGCCAGTTAGTTTCTTTGTCTTTTCCAGGACTGTCTTTTTGAATATATAGGGTAAATGACCCATCTGAATTTTTCATCATCTCGGGAGTATCGCTGCCCAGCATATAGCGGTTAATTGGATTTGACACGGTGTAGTTGTTGGTTTTATCGTACATAGTTATCGACCAGAAGCCAGGTTCATAGCAAGGGATTTCTTTTTTAAAAGTCATGGTGTATTTCTTTGAACCAGAAAGCATATTAGATTTACTGTCATGTGAATAGTTCCAATAGATAGCTTCATAAGGAATATTTGCAGTTAACCCGACACGACCAATAACCGCGCGGGTTCTATAGTCTGTGCCAAAATTACCAATAGTAGTCGGGGGAAGGAATGCGAAATTATCAAGAGTTCCTACAGGTAAAAGTGCCAACATCGGGCCTATATCGGAGGCAGCCTTTTCCATTGCATCTAATACAATAGGCCTGAGTTTAGAACGATCCCAGGGTTTACCAAACTCAATACCAAGAGGCTTAAACATAGGTATTAGAGCTTCAATCTGATTCGCTGGCGGTGGATTCTCGTTCATTGCATCAGCTAATATTTCCCAGAATTGCAAAGGATCATTATATTCGAGCGCGCTTACAGGCAGATCAGAATTTACTACATTTGGAGCCATGTAGCTATATTTAGAAGGTTCAGGAGAAATATTACCAAGATATTGAGACAAAGTCACTGTCTTAATATCCTCAAGTACTTTTTTCGCATTTTTGATGTCTAATTTGCCATCTTTATAGACATGCACTCTGGGCTGCAATAAAATCCATGGTGTCGAGCATTCAATTACTTTTAATTCTGCCGGGAGTTTTCCTTTCCACTGTGGAGTTGTTAATGCAAATACACCGCCTTTATATCCAGTTGTTTTGCCTCCGACATATGCAAAGGCATTAGTCCACATATCGACTATTTGCACCATATAATAAAGACCATTTGAATCAGGCACTGTCAGTATCACAGGTTCCTGTCTAAGATCCATGAAGCCGAAACCATAGATTGTGTTAACATTGGGCGTCACATAGCCAGATTCTTTAGACAGTTCGGGCGTAGAAATATCGTTCATCCGCCAGATAGAATTAGGTTTAGCTTTGGCTTTTGGCCCTACGGAATCATTATGCCTGAGAGCATACATCGTAACAATCGGAGCTCCATAAGTAGCGGCCTGCAATGCAAGGGTATAAGTCCAATTCTCCCATGTTTTCTTCATTAATGAGTCAATTTTTGGGGTATCCTCTCCATATACAGCATTAATCATCAAAAAAGTTGATAATACTATAAGTAGAACTTTTCCTGGAGTTTTAGCTGCCTTATTGCCAGAATATTTAAGTATCATAAATCACTCCTTGTTTGATGTACCGATTTTAAATCTAGAGAAATAATTCTGATTTGCGAGTATATCACAAGAAGCTCTTTTTCTCAAAAAAAGAGTGAAAGCCGTAAACTTATAAGCAATAATATTAGACGATAATTATTAACCTCCCATAAGAGATAAATATGATTGATACTGTAAGATGGAAAAAATTAGAAAATCAGGGAAGCCTGATACCTGGAAAACTTAGAATGATTGATCAGACAAAGCTTCCTAATGAGCTTATTTATGTCGAAACTGACAGTGCTGAAGAAATATATGATGCAATCAAGCGATTAGTTGTCAGAGGCGCTCCTGCAATAGGATGCGCTGCCGCTTTGGGGCTCGGAGCCGTCTGCCAGCATAGTAAGGCCAAAAACCGCGAGGATTTTTTAGCTGAACTTACCAAAACTGCCGACTATTTCGCCCAATCAAGGCCGACGGCTGTGAATCTTTTCTGGGCTTTAAACAGATGCGTAAATAAGCTTAAAGCTTCCTCAGAAACTGACATCCAAAAGCTTAAACTATTATTAGTTGAAGAAGGAATTGCGATATTGGAAGAAGATATTCAGATGTGCCGTTCGATTGGCGCTCACGGTATTGAGCTTATAAAAGACAATTACGGGATTTTAACTCATTGCAATGCAGGGGCTCTGGCGACAGGTGACTTTGGTACAGCGCTTTCCCCCGTCTATCTAGCCCATGAGAGAGGTTTGAAAGTTAAAGTTTATTCAGATGAAACAAGGCCGCTTTTGCAAGGCTCCAGGCTAACCGCATGGGAACTAAAGAGGGCAGGAATTGATGTCACGACAATCTGCGACAATATGGCCGCTCAAGTAATGAAAGAGGGCAGGATAAATCTAGTTATTACAGGGGCCGACAGAATCGCGGCAAACGGTGATTCAGCCAATAAAATAGGCACATACGGCGTCGCTATTCTGGCAAAATATCACAAGATTCCATTCTACATCGCAGCACCATATTCAACTATTGATGTAAACACAAAAGATGGCTCTGCCATCCCTATTGAACAGCGCGACGGGGATGAGATTAGGAAGATTAACGGCAAATTCAGCGCTCCGGAAGGGGTGAAAGTTTATAATCCTGCTTTCGATGTTGTGCCAAATGAGCTTATTTCAGGAATAATCACCGAAAAAGGCATATTAAAACAGCCCTTTTCTGAAAGTATAGCTAAACTCTTTCAATAAATATTTCGAAGATATTTGGCAGGGAATGAGTTTTTAGATATACTCTTTGGAAGCGTCTAAATTACTTTTATCACAAAAACATTTGAGTTTTATGTTCAAAAGAAAATCCTTACTATCATATTTGACAGCCTTCTTTATAATCGGGTTCCTTTATACTCCTGCTTATTCATATTATTATGATTCAATCGATAAGATCAAATTTCAGGGATATAATGGTGAGGGAAGTTTTGTTGAAAACCCTGCTTATGTTGGAGATTGTTTTGGTTATGTTCTTCTAGGAATGCCGCTGGCGTCAATAATTTCCTGGCCTCAAAGAATCGCTAATTACAATGAAGCAAGTGATAATCTAGGCGTAGTTATTTTGAAATGCTGTACCAAGCCATTTGGATTGTTTTTCGGCGGATTCCCATATTTGTTAAAGAAAACTTTCTGGGATTTTCCGATATGGATTGGCGGAGGAGATGTTTCATCCCCATCGCCTTATGATTACAAGCCAACGCCTGTGCCAGAACCTCAAGTCCCGGCTCAACTTCGCGAAGAACCTAGAGTTAAGCTCAATGAAGCATCTGCTACGACTGCTACGCCTAAGCTTACCGAGATTAAGGAAACTGCTCCACTTCCTGGAACTAAAGGCGAACTTACTCGTATTAGCCCTCAAGCTTTCTCAGATACTCAGAAAATTCCACAGCTTCAGCCGTTACCTGGCACGCAGAGCACTCAGTCTCCGAAAGTTGATATTCCTTCTGCTGAAGATAATTCAAATGACCAGACACCTAAGTCATCTTCTCAGAGCTGGGAATCATCGAATGTGCCTGAATGGTTGAATAAAGACCTTGCTGAATAATGAGGACCACTATCGAATGTCTTGAATGCCTTGCCGGCACTTTTGGAAAGCAGGTCAAAGATAACTGCGTCTCAGAAGAGCAGGGCTATGAGATAATGTGCAAAATATCCGACGAGATTGCCAATAGTTATAAATATGGAGTGCCTGCTGATATAGGAACCAAACTCTGTAAAATCCTTTTAACTTACTTCCCTGACCTCATGAAGAGAGAAAAAGAAGACAGCAAAAGGAAAGCTCTTGAAATAGTTGAGACATTTAAAGGGCATAAACTAACGCTTGATTTTGCGGTCCAAATGGCCGTTTTCGGCAATGTGATGGACTATTCTGTAAGAGATTGGAATCCCAATAATATCGATTTAACATCTATCCTTGGAAACGGCTTTAAGATAGATCACATCAAAGAGTTTGAATATGAACTTTCCATAGCAAAGAAAGTTATGTATCTAACTGATAATGCTGGAGAAGTTGTATTTGACTCTTTTCTGGCAAGACACATAAAAAATCTTGGAAAGCATCTTATTCTCTCGCCAAAAGAATCTCCTATTCAGAATGATGCGACTATGGAAGATATCAGGAATACTCCTCTTGACGCAATAGCTGATGCGGTAATCCCGACCGCTCAGGCTGTAGGGCTGGACTTAAAGGCTTCATCCGTCGAATTCCATAGAGCTTTCAAGGAGTCTGATTTGGTTATCATGAAAGGCATGGGTTATTTCGAAAACGGTTTTGATGTTGATAAAAACACTTTTTTTATTCTGAAAGCAAAATGCGAGCCTGTTGCCCGTATTCTTGGCGTTCAAAAAGGAGATAACATTCTTCTTGGGAAAAAATATTTCAACAAGGCTTAAGGCTATGAATATATCAGAAAGCTTTCTGGAGTGGTGGAAGAATAACTTTCAAGACTATTCGGCGGCTTTACTTGATATAGACGGAACGCTTCTTCTTGGCAATGATCCGCTTCCCGGAGCTGATGAGTTTATAGCTCATCTTAGACAGAATAAATTTCCTTTCGTGCTGCTGACTAACGACTCAATACGAAGCACTTTTGAGAAGCGAGTTTTACTCAAGCACGCCGGAATAGACATAAGCGCTGATGAGATAATTTCCTGTGGTGATGCCATTAAATATGTGGCTGACAAGGAGAATTTAGTCGGCAAAAAGTTTCTTATGATGGGAACTTTCGGCCATCCTAATTATGCCGAGGTTCACGGAATCGTAATTACTGAGAATTTGTCTGAAATTGATGATTGCGAAGGAGTGATAGTCGGAGAGTTAAACTATGATTGGGAGCCATTTATTGTTTCAGCGATAAATTTCTTTATCAGAAAGCCTTCGGCAGTGCTGATTGTGCCGAATCCTGACTCCTTCTGGCGTTCTGGTGTAGGTAATAATATACATATTGCTGCCGGCGGAGTTGGCAGGTTTATTTGTTCCATCTTAAAAGAGTACGGCATAGAGA
>JBAXXY010000169.1:0-5644 GCA_037127655.1 Lentisphaerota bacterium | reverse complement strand
ACTTTAAACTGCGCACCATCCCTGCAATTATGTGGAAAATTACATACCCATTAACAACTACAGCTACGCCTATTGCCGGATAGAGTACCATAAAAACGACTATTACTATGAGGAGCGCCAAACGAAGTTTATTCCTTCTAACAGTCGGCAGCCACTTACCGAAATGCGCATATTTAATATCACTTACGAATAGCAACCCTAGAATACACGCATAAAAAGGAAGTATTCTTACATATTGATGATTCGGGTCAAGTCTGTTTGAACAGAATAGAAAGACAAGCGAACATATTGCGGCGGCCCCGCCAGGTGTCGGAAGACCAGTAAACATGTGCCCGCTCTTTTTTTCTATCATTGTCATAACATTATATCTTGCAAGTCTATGAGCCGCGCCAGCCAAATATACAGCGCAGAAGATCCAAGCCATAGGATATCCGTAAATGGTTAAGGAATATTTATGTGCCATTACAGCCACAAGAACGGCCGGAGCAACACCGAAGGTAACCATATCCGCCAAAGAGTCCATCTGAATACCTTTAAGGCTTGCAGCATTAAATATTCTAGCAGCAAAACCATCAAGGGCATCAAAGACCATAGCACCTAAAATCATCCATGAGCTGAAAATAAAAACATGTTCTACCTGGACATGCTTATTGTAAACCTGCAGGGTATTAAGAATTGCTAGAAATCCGCAAAGAGAGTTACAGACTGTAAGTGTGTTTGGAACAGCCTTAAGCCATTTATTTCTCTCTACAAAGCCTCTAAAATTTCTTCTCATTCTTCCTTCCCTCCGGTTCTATTTCAGCCACAATGCTTTGAGCGGCTTTAAGTTTATCTCCAATCTTAAGTTTAAGTTTAACCCATTGGGCATTAGGCATATAAATCTCTGTCCTTGAACCAAATTTTATCATTCCGTATTTTTGCCCTTTTTTGAATGAATCTCCGACATTTACAGGACAAACTATCCTCCTGGCGATTGCTCCTGAAATTTGCTTGACTACTATAGGAAAGTTTCTTCCTGATATGTGTGCTTGAGCCAATAAAGCATTTGATTCATTTTCCTTGGTGGCTCTTGAATCTCTTGCATCGTAAAATTTACCTTCCTTATAGATCACATTTTTAACTGTAACATCGCATGGAACCCTATTGAGATGAACATTGAATACAGATAGAAAAATACCAATCTTTAGAACTTCATGATCCCTAAATATTTCTTTGTATTCATGGTTTTTAACTACATCTATATCTCTTACAGTTCCGTCAGCAGGTGATAAAAAAGCATTCATTTGACTAGGAATTTCTCGCTTGGGATCCCTGAAAAAAGCCGCTACACATAGCCAGATAAACAATATAAGAATCGGAAGGTAATAGAAAATTACGACATTAAACAAATAAGCCGACCAAACTGAAGCAGCACAAAGGATAACGGCTATGAGTAAGGCTCCAAGCCACTCACGCCTGCCGTAATGCGTTAAAACCATAAAAACTCCTTAAGATTTAAATAAGATTAAAACAACAGAATTAATATTATCACTATAGTAAAGCTAAAGTCTAGCCGAACGAAGGTGTTTTTTCCTTTTTCTGTATTTGGTAATAGTATAAAAAGTGATGAAATACCCAATTAGCGCAATAAGTACACCATAAATAAAACCACCGATAAAGAATGACGCGCCTAATTCGAAACCAAGGTTTTTTAAAGCACTCCATGAAAAAGAATGGCTTAGCTTTAATACATCTTTCTCAATCTGAGACAAAGTTAACCCTACCCCCAAAACCTTAGATCCAGTATAACAAAAAAGAGGATACATGAAAGGAACTGTATAAGGATTGCATATCCAACTTGCAATAAAAGCCAGGAGTTTATCTACTCTTAGAATAATAGCAAGAAGGATAACAGGAAGGGTTTGTGTTCCTATCGGCAAAAAACACCCGACAAATAAGCCAAGCGCCAAAGCCAAAGCTATACCGTGTGGAGTGCCGTTAGATCTGATGATTTTTATGTAGTATATCTTTAACAATCTGAAAAATTTCACACAAATAACCTGGCGCCTAATTTGGTTTATTAACCTTCTTTCTACGCTGCAAAAGAAGTCTGCTCTTGTGATACTGCTTCCTTATTTGGCTTCTTATCATCTTATTTAGCCTATATTTCTTAAGAAACATGTAGATAATAATGTACCCTATTGATCCTAAAACTATCCCGGCAATAAATCCCCCGATAAGAAAACTGAAGAATATCTCTTCCCCGATAAATTTAAAACTATCCCATGAACTATTTTTTATGGATAATATCAAAATATGCTCAATATGCTTAAAAGTTAAACTAGGGTAAATAAACCTGGATCCTAGGTAACAGAAAGCCGGGTACATAAAAGTCATAGTATATGGGTTTGCTATCCATGTGGCTGCAAAGGATAAAATCTTGTCAACTTTTAATAAAAAAGCAAGTAGCAACACCACAACAGTATGAAGTCCAGGAGGGACAAAACATCCTACAAAAACTCCTACAGCTACAGCCAAGGCTATACTGTGAATCGAATGCTTCGATCTGATTATTCTTATATAAAATGTTTTTAGAAGTCTTAGAAATTTATTCCACATTGTCCGATTATTTAATTAAAAAGAGCTTGCTCTTTTATCCTGAACTTTGACATTATTATGGTTTGACTTATCAGAAAGAACAATGATAATATTCATATTCTTTTTTTAAATTTTAGCAAAAAATTAGATGAGGAGATTAAAAATGTCAAAAGTAGCTCACCTGAATGAATCCAATTTCGAAGAGAAAACAGCGCAGGGGATTACACTGGTAGATTTCTGGGCTCCATGGTGCGGACCATGCAAAATGCTAGGTCCTATTTTGGAAGAAGTAGCTGAAGAACTAGGCTCAAAAGTCCTAGTTGCTAAAGTAAATGTGGACGAATCACCTGCTCTGGCCCAAAAATTCAATGTAATGAGCATTCCAGCTATTTTCGTAATGAAAGATGGCAAACAAGTTAACCAAATGATTGGATTACAAGATAAAAATGCTCTAATCAGAGCGGTTAAAGAAGCTTAACTTTGAAAAAATGAAAGCGAAAGAAAAATCAATAATAGTTGTTCTTGGAGCCTCAAACAACCCTGAAAGATACTCTTACAAGGCTGTTGATATGCTCAAAGAATACGGTTTTGCAGTTATCCCTGTGCATCCATCAGGTATTAGTGTATGTGAAACAGAGACTAAAAAATCTTTGGCTGCTATCAATTCCAAAGTTGATACACTATCTATATATGTAAATTCATCAATCTCTTCAATGATGGCTGATGAAATTTTGAACCTAAACCCAAGAAGAATTATATTTAATCCTGAAACAGAGAATAAAGATCTTGAGGATATTTGCCAGAGAAATGGCATAGAAATAATTCATGGTTGTACCCTAGTAATGCTTAGAACAAATACTTTCTAATATCCATAAACTTAAGGAGGAATAAAATGAAAGTTGCATCAAAATTCTTACTGTCAGCTCTTTGCGCTCTGGCTCTAGTCGGCTGCGACAATAGCAAAACGGCCTCAAAATCAGACTCTAAATTTTCCCTGATTTCCAACAAGTGCCAGCTTATAGGCGCTATTAACATCGAAGAAATAGCAAAAATGGAAGGTGTTCAGAAGTTGGCTCAGGAAAACCAATCAATACCATATTACAAAGAAATTAAAGCTGCAGGACTTGGAATAGAAAACTTGAATGCCCTTTATTTCGGTGCAGAAATTCCTACTGATCCAAATCAGGCTACAATGCAATCTGAAGGAGTTTTCCTTCTTGTTGCTAAATCAAAAATTACCCTTCCCGACTTTATTGCCTTAGCAGAAAAGAATAACAGCATTAAGTTCAAAACAGAAACTGTCGGATCTAAGCAAGCTTACATAATTTCAGATGATTCAAATCTTAATCCTCCTACTTACATTGTACAGCTTAATGATACTGTAGTAGCAGTAGGAACAAAAAATGAAGCAACCAGTACTGTTTCCCTCTATGATAATGCTGGAAAGTCCGTACTTGACAATGTTGAGCTAATGAAAGTAGCTAACAACGCTCAGAATAAAGATATGGTATGGTTTGCCGCTTCTGTTCCTCCTGAAGTTAATAAAGGCAATGATCCTAACTCTCCTGATATCAATGACCTCTTCATTACAATGAACTATGCCAATGACACTCTTATGATGGACGGAAAAGCAGTTTGTTCTACAGAACAGGATGTTCAGAAGATCATGATGCCTGCCCAGATTCTTACATCTATGGCCGTAATGAGTTCTAATAATACAATCAAGCCTGAAGATCTCGTACTCAAAGCAGATAAAAACAACTTCATCATCAGCATTAAGCTCTCTAAAGCCGCTCTAAAATACATGATGGAAAAGAGTGCTCAACAGGTTCAAGCCGTTTCTGTAGAAACAGATATAATTACAGAAGAAGTAACTCCTATTGCAGCGCCTGTCACAGCTCCAAAAGCTCCAGTTGTAGCAAAACCCACAACTCCTACGGCTGTTGTTCCAGCAGCGGCTACAGTTCCTGCTGTAAATGCACCAACTACTCCTGTTCAGGTAAAAACTAACTAATCAATAGGTCTATTTAGTATCCACTCTGGAAAACCGGGGTGGATATTTTTTTGTTATGAAACTTGCAGATCTTATACAACTAATAGAGAAAGTCGGGATATACCCATCTAAGAAACTAGGACAGAATTTTCTTTTAGATGAGAACCTTCTCGACTTTATTACTAAAATAGCTTCTCCTAAAAAAGACGAATACATAATTGAAATCGGTCCAGGTTTAGGCTCATTGACTGAAAGAATTCTTGCCTCAGAAGCAAAACTAACAGCCATAGAGTATGATGCGAGATTGTTTGCATATCTGGCCGGCAAATACAAAAACAACGGCAATATAACTCTAATTAATGAAGATGCCTGCAAGAGCAATTATACCAAAATTTCTGAAAATTGGTCAGACTATAGAGTTATATCTAACTTACCCTATTCCATAAGTACGCCGCTTATAGCAAAACTAGGCGAACTTGAACGCCCTCCTCTTAGTATGGTATTTCTTCTTCAGAAAGAAACCGCTATGAGATTCATATCAAAAAACAAGACTAAAGAATACGGAAGCATCTCGGCCAGAATTCAAAACATATACGATATTGAACTAGTCAGAACTGTCGCTCCTGAAGTTTTTTATCCAATGCCTGAAGTCAATTCTGCTATAGTTAAATTCACTAGAAAAGCTCATATACCAGACATCAAAACTAGAAAAAAAATCGATAATATTGTTAAAACTGCCTTTCTTAAACGCAGGAAGAAACTCATAAACACAATAGCTCCTCTCTTTAACGGGAATATTAAAGAAGTTTTCGAGCAAATGAACCTCAATCCAAATGCCAGACCTGAAGATCTCTCTCCCGAAGATTATCTAAAGTTAAGTTCTTTCTTGAAGTATTAGACTGATATTATTATCTGAATTTACCGGAATACTTCGAAATAAGCTCAGAAAGTTTTTCGGGGTTGTAAGTAACTGTAACTGAATCTGTTTGAGCATCTAATTCTTCTACTGCATTAACAAGAAGCTTTATTTCTTTAGCATTGTTTATTTCAGGATTTCTCTCTTTTAGTATATAG